>NZ_VRVD01000403.1:0-4353 GCF_008040015.1 Methylobacterium sp. WL18
CCTAGTCACCGGCCAGGCCGCGATCCGCCATCCGGAGGGCCTGGTCTCCACCGGCGACCTCGTGGCGGCCGTGGCGGCGGCAGGCTACGAGGCCCGCCCCCTCGACGACGGGCCGCGAATCGATCCCGCGACCCGGCAGCAGGCCGAGGGCCGCGCGCTCCGCCGCGACCTCGCCGCGGCGGCTTTGCTGTCCGCCCCGGTGGTCGTCCTCGACATGGGCGGCCACATGGGCGGCCACGTCCTGCCCGGCTTCTATGCCGGCCCGGCCGCGGCCCTGGTCCAGGCCGCCCTGGCGACCCTGGTGCTCGCCTGGCCCGGCCGCCGCTTCTTCCTGCGGGGCGTACCGGGCCTGCTGCGCGGCCATCCCGACATGAACGCCCTGGTCGCCCTCGGGGCGGGGGCCGCCTACCTTTACTCCCTGGTCTCGGCCCTGACCCCAGGCTTGCTGCCCGCGGGCGCGGCGCATCTCTATTTCGAGGCCAGCGTGCTGATCGTCACGCTGATCCTGCTCGGGCGGAATCTGGAGGCCGGCGCCCGGGGCCGGACCGGTCAGGCCATCGCGCGGCTGATGGATCTGGCGCCCAAGTCCGCCCGGGTGATCCGCGACGGGGCCGAGACCGAGGTGCCGCTGGCGGAACTCCGCATCGGCGATGTGGTCCGCGTCAGACCCGGCGAGCGGGTCGCGGCCGACGGCGCGGTCGTGTCCGGCACGAGCCATGTCGACGAGAGCATGGTGACGGGGGAGCCCGTGCCGGTGCGCAAGGGGCCGGGGGACCACATGGTCGGCGGCACCCTCAACGGGCGCGGCAGCCTCGACCTGCGGGTCGACGCGGTCGGCGGCGCCACCGTGCTGGCGCAGATCGCCGCCCTGGTGGAGCGGGCGCAGGGCGGCAAGCTGCCGATCCAGGCGCTGGTCGATCGCGTCACCGGGCGCTTCGTGCCGGCGGTGATCGGGATCGCGCTCGCGACCTTCCTGGGCTGGCTGATCTTGGCCCCGGCCCCCGCCCTCGGGCCGGCCCTGGTCAACGCCGTGGCGGTGCTGATCATCGCCTGCCCCTGCGCCATGGGGTTGGCCACGCCCACCGCCATCCTGGTCGGGACCGGGCGGGCGGCGGGCCGGGGCATCCTGTTCCGCGACGGCGCGGCCCTGCAACGCCTGCGCGACGTGCGCGTCGTCGCGCTCGACAAGACCGGTACCCTCACCGAGGGCCGCCCGCGGGTCACCGATCTCGTCGTGGCCGCGGGTTTCGCGGAGGACGAGGCGCTGGCGCTGGCGGCCGGCCTGGAGAGCCGGTCCGAGCATCCGCTGGCCGGCGCCGTGGTGGCGGCCGCCCGCGCCCGGGGCCTCGACAGGTCCGAGCCGGAGCGCTTCGAGGCGGTGGAGGGGTTCGGCGTATCCGGACGGGTCGCGGGCCGACGCGTGGCTCTCGGCGCGCCGCGCTACCTCGACCGGCTCGGCATCGCCCTGGACCCGGACCTCGCAGCCCGGGCCGGAGAGCTGGCCGTAGACGGCAAGAGCCCGATCCACCTCGCCCTCGACGGCCGCCATGCCGGATTGCTGGCCGTGGCCGACCCGGTGAAGCCGGGCGCCCGCGAGGCCGTGGCGGCGCTGAAGGCGCAGGGCCTCGTGGTGGCGATGGTGACGGGCGACGACGCCCGCACCGCCGCCGGGATCGCGAAGAACCTCGGCATCGACGATGTGGCGGCCGGGATCCTGCCCGGGGGCAAGGTCGAAACCGTGAAGGGATTGCGGGCGGCGCATGGGCCCGTGGCCTTCGTGGGCGACGGCATCAACGATGCCCCGGCCCTGGCCGAGGCCGATGTCGGCCTCGCCATCGGCACCGGCACCGACATCGCCGTCGAGAGCGCCGACGTGGTGCTGATGTCGGGGGAGCCGCAGGCGCTGGTGGAGGCGCTCGCCCTGTCCCGGGCGGTGATGGCCAACATCCGCCAGAACCTGTTCTGGGCTTTCGCCTACAACGCGGCGCTGATCCCCGTGGCCGCGGGCCTGCTGGTGCCGTTCGGCGGGCCGGCCCTGTCGCCGGTCCTGGCCGCGGGCGCGATGGCGTTCTCGAGCGTCTTCGTCCTCGGCAACGCCCTGCGGCTGCGCCGGGCCGGGGGCCGGGCCGCGCCCGCCGCCGAAGCATCCGCGCCGGTGCCGAGGCCGGCATGAGCGCGGGACCCATCACCATCGGCGAGGCGGCCCGGCGCACCGGCGTCTCGGCCAAGATGATCCGCTGGTACGAGGCGACCGGCCTGCTGCCGCCCGCGACCCGCTCCGAGGCGGGCTACCGCCACTACGACGACGCGGACCTGCACACCCTGCGGTTCGTCCGCCGCGCCCGCGACCTCGGCTTCAGCGTCGAGGCCATCGCGGACCTGCTGGCACTGTGGCGCGACCGCGCCCGGCCGAGCGCCGGCGTGAAGGCGATCGCCGAGGAGCAGATCGCCGACCTGCGCCGCCGGATCGGCGAGCTGGAGGGCATGGCCCGGACCCTGGAGCGCCTCGCCGAAAGCTGCTGCGGCGACCAGCGGCCTGATTGCCCGATCCTCGACGACCTCGCCACGTCGGATGGGCCGCGCTTAACTCGAACATCGAGTCGCGGTCTGGGTCAGCGGAGCCCTGTGCGGAGGGGGTGAGAATGACGGGTTTAATACCGGAGGTGGACGCTCGGCGTAAGTTTGTCGCCAACGAGCAGGCGAAGCTGACGGCGACTTATATCAATGGCTTGTCCATTGCTGTCTTCGCTGTCGGCGGCCTCTCACCCTTCATCACGGCCCTTGGTATCGTCACGGAGCAATATGGCTTCCTTGCCGGCGCTTTCATTCTGCTCGGCGTTTTCTCGTTGTCGAGCAGTACCCTAGATCTGGTGGCACGATCCCCTCTCGGGAGTCTGGACCCATGACGACACTTCAGTTCGCAAGTTTCCTCGCCGTTCCGCTTGAGGGGCTTGCCCTTGGATTTGGCATGTTGTGGCTGACCGGCAAGGCGCATTGAGCCGCCGAACAACGTCCAAAATCATCGATCGAAGGCGGTTCGGAGTTTTGCGCGACAAGCGCGGCCGTTGACGCCGCGTCTGGCCCCGGCTTTGCTGGACCGGCCGAGTCTCTCGCCGAGACCTCAAGGCCACGAAAGCCCCGGACCCATGCCCGCCCTCGAACGGATCCGCGCCTTCGCCGACACGATGACCGCGTGGCGGCACGACCTCCACGCCCACCCGGAGCTGCTCTACGACGTGGAGCGGACGGCGGGGTTCGTAGCCGATCAGCTGCGGGCCTTCGGCTGCGACGCGGTGGAGACCGGTATCGGCCGGACCGGCGTGGTCGGGGTGATCCGCGGCAACGGCCGGAATTCGAACCGCGCCATCGGGCTGCGCGCCGACATGGACGCGCTGCCGATCCAGGAGGTCCGGGACCTGCCCTACCGCTCCACGGTGCCGGGCAAGATGCACGCCTGCGGCCATGACGGGCACACCACGATGCTGCTCGGGGCGGCCAAGTACCTCGCCGAGACAAGGGACTTCGACGGCGCCGCGGTGCTGATCTTCCAGCCGGCCGAGGAGGGCGGCGGCGGCGGCGAGGCGATGGTCGAGGACGGCCTGATGGAGCGGTTCGGCATCGAATCGGTCTACGGGATGCACAACATCCCCGGCATGGCGGTCGGCACCTTCGCGATCCGGCCCGGGCCGATCATGGCGTCCACCGACCGCTTCACCCTCACCATCGAGGGGCGGGGCGGCCACGCGGCCCTGCCGCAGAACGCCGTCGACAGCGTGCTGGTGGCGAGCCACGTGATCATCGCCCTGCAGAGCATCGTGTCGCGCAACCTCGATCCTCTGGACTCGGCCGTGGTCTCGGTCTGCGCGCTCGATGCCGGCGAGGCGTTCAACGTGCTGCCGCAGAGCGTGACCATGCGAGGCACCATGCGCACGCTCTCCAAGTCAGTCCGCAGCCAGGTCAAGGCGCGGATCGAGACCCTGGTCACCGAGGTGGCCGGGGCCTTCGGCGCCACCGGCGTGGTCGAATACGGGTCGAGCTACCCGGTCACCGAGAACCACCCGGCCGAGACCGACTTCATGGCCGGCGTGGCGGAGGCGCTGGTCGGGGCGGAGAATGTCGACCGGACCGTCGCGCCGATGATGACGGCAGAGGACTTCTCCTACATGCTCGGCCGCCGCCCCGGCGCCTACATGTTCATCGGTAACGGCGACAGTGCCTCGCTCCACCACCCGCACTACGATTTCAACGATTCCGCGACCCCGTACGGGGCTTCGCTGTGGGCGCGCCTGATCGAGACGGCGCTGCCCCGGACGGTTTGACCGGCGGCCTGACGGGCGGCGCGAGCCCGGCGGG
>NZ_VRVD01000404.1:0-4348 GCF_008040015.1 Methylobacterium sp. WL18
TCCGTCGGCGGCGGCTCGCCGGGGGCGGCCGGCCGGAACCGCTCGGTGTCGACCCCGCGGGTCCAGCGCATCAGCTGGGAGAAGCCTTTCGCCTCCAGTTCCGCCTGCAGGGAGACGGTGCTGACCATGGTCCCGCGCGCCGCGCCGTGGAAGCGGCGCAGATACGCGTAGGACCACGCCTCCGGCACCGGCAGCCGGGCGGCGAGGTATTCCGGAAACCGCGTGTGATAGCTCGTTGTGAACGGCAGGCCGTTGGCCAGGCAGTGCCGCCGGGCCGCGAAGCCGATCGGTCCCTCGGTGGCGATATGGACGTGGCTCGGGCGTTCGGCCGCCCAGCGCTCCGCCACCCGGTCCCGCCCGGCCATGGCGAGGCGGATCTCCGGGTAGCCGGGCAGGGGCAGGGAGCGGAAGTCGGCCACCGAGAGCAGCGTGGTCTCGAAGCCGTGCTCGGGCGCCCGGCGGACCATCTGCTCCAGGGAGCGGACCACGCCGTTGACCTGCGGGTGCCAGGCGTCGCTGGCGATGAGGAGCTTCACGCGTGGGTTCCTCACGCCACCGCGCGCCGGCCCGCCACGGGGCGCGGTGCGGCTTCGGCCTCGCGCGCCCGCAGGATGCTGGGATAGTGCAGCACCTCGATCCGGCCGTCGTAATGCTCGATCAGGCCGGTGCAGGATTCGACCCAGTCGCCGGTGTTGAGGTAGCGCAGGTCGCCGATCGCCCGGTCGGCGGCGTGGTGGATGTGCCCGCAGATCACCCCGTTGGCGCCCTGGCGGCGCGCCTCCTCGGCCAGGATGGTCTCGAACCGGCCGATGAAGCTGACGGCGTTCTTCACCCGCAGCTTCGCCCAGGCCGACAGCGACCAGTAGGACAGGCCAGCGCGCCGCCGGATCCGGTTGATCACGGTGTTAAGGGTCAGCGCCAGCGTGTAGGCGCCGTCGCCGAGATGGGCGAGCCAGGGCGAGTGCCGCACCACCATGTCGAACTGGTCGCCATGGATCACCAGGTAGCGCCGCCCGTCGGCCGCCTCGTGGATCGCGGTCTCGGCGATCTCGATGCCACCGAAATTCGTGCCGACGTAGTCCCGCAGGAACTCGTCGTGGTTGCCCGGCAGGTAGACGATCCTGGTGCCCTTGCGGACCTTGCGCAGGAGCTTCTGGACGACGTCGTTGTGCTCCTGCGGCCAGTACCACCCGGAGCGCAGCTGCCAGCCGTCCACGATGTCCCCGACCAGGTAGACCGTGTCGGCGTCGTAATCCCTCAGGAACGACAGAAGGAGCCCGGCCTGGCAGCCGCGCGTCCCGAGATGCAGGTCGGACAGGAACAGCGTCCGGACCCGGACCGGCATCTCCTCTTCCTCGGCCACGTCACCCTCCCGGCGGTCGAACGGTGCCGGGATCCAGAGCGCGATCACGTCTCAGTTTGATGACGCGGGCCCGAATCGCTGTGGGGTGTCTTGGTGCGCCGCAGCAGAAGTCCTCAAACGCGGATAGCTGACGTTGCGATGCACAAAAAATTTTTTTACCGAGATCCCGAAGTTTTTCCGGTTTTGCTTCCCAGCTTCGCCGCCTCATAATACCAGACGACCGGTGGCTCGGCATGAGCCGGGCCGGACGCGGACTGGAAGGCGGCGAGGGCGGCCAGGGTGCCTTGAGACGAGGCGCCGTAGACCGGGACGGCATTTCGGAGGCGACCGGCGCGGGGGCGCGCCGCGACGCGAGCGGCAAGACGCCGCCTGCCGCTCCGCTGAGCCCCCCGATCCACGGATGACACGGATGACGTTCGGGAGTCGCGGCGCGTGCCGCGCCCGCCGGCACCGCGCGCAGGAAGCTCGAGACGGCCGCCGAAGGCGCCGAAAACGTTTGAACAAACCGGCGCGGGTCCGCCCGCGCGCAACAGAGTTTTTGGAGGAAACACCATGGCCGCAACCCGGCGCCCCGGTCGCAACCATCTCTTCATCCCGGGCCCCACGAACATCCCGGATCGCGTCCTGCGCGCGATGCACGTGCCGTCCGAGGATCACCGCTCGCCGAGCTTCCCCGAGCTGACGAAGCCGCTGTTCCAGGACGCCAAGATGGTGTTCGGCTCGACCAACGGGACGATCATCCTGTTCCCATCCTCGGGCACCGGCATCTGGGAATCGGCCCTGTCCAACACCCTGTGCCGCGGCGACACGGTGCTGACCGCGCGCTACGGCCAGTTCAGCCACCTCTGGGTCGACATGGCCCAGCGCCTCGGCCTCGAGGTCATCGTCCAGGACGAGGAGTGGGGCACCGGCGCCGATCCGCAGAAGATCGAGGAGGCCCTGCGGGCCGACAAGGACCACACCATCAAGGCCGTGATGGTCGTCCACAACGAGACCGCCACGGGCGTCACCAGCGACGTCGGCGCGGTCCGCAAGGCGATCGACGCCGCCGGCCACCCGGCGCTGCTGTTCGTGGACGGCATCTCGTCGATCGGCTCGCTGCCGTTCAAGATGGACGAATGGGGCGTCGACTGCGCCATCGCGGGGTCGCAGAAGGGCTTCATGCTGCCGGCCGGCCTCGGCCTGATCTGCATCAGCCCCAAGGCGCTGAAGATCGCCGAGGGCGGCGCCGGCCGGAACGACCGGCTCGGCCATGTCTACTTCGCCTGGAAGGACCAGCTCACCACCAACGCCACGGGCTACTTCCCCTACACGCCGGCGCTCCCGCTGCTCTACGGCCTGCGCGAAGCGCTGGAGATCGTGAAGGAAGAGGGGCTGGAGAACATCTACCACCGCCATCACGTGCTCGCCGAGGCGACCCGTCAGGCGGTCGCGGCCTGGGGCCTCAAGCCCTGCGCCAAGGAGCCCAAGTGGAACTCGGACACGGTCACGGCCATCCTGGTGCCGGAGGGCGTCGACGCCGCCAAGGTGATCACCCACGCCTATGAGCGCTACAACCTGTCCCTCGGCAGCGGCCTGTCCAAAGTCGCCGGCAAGGTGTTCCGCATCGGCCATATCGGCGACCTGAACGAGCTGTCGCTGCTGGGCGCCATCGCGGGTGCCGAGATGGCGCTGCTGGATTGCGGCGTGAAGGTCACGCCGGGTTCCGGCGTCGCCGCCGCCTCCAGCTACCTGCGCGAGAATCCGCTTCACAAGGCGTGATCCATGCACGCTGCCGGGGCGGGGCCGGGTTGCCGGCCCCGCCCCGGCGCGCAAGTAAGAACAAGAATCCCGAGGAAGCCGCCCGTTGCCCGAGAGGGGATCTATGACCAAGAAGATCGTGTTCCTGGACCGTGAGTCCCTCGACGCGACGGTCCGACCGTTCAACTTCCCGCACGATTACGTCGAGCACGAATCGACCTGGACGCCGGAGGACACGGTGTCCCGCCTCCAGGGCGCCGAGATCGCGCTGATCAACAAGGTCCCGATGCGGGCCGATACCCTGAAGCAGCTCCCCGACCTGAAGCTGATCGCGGTGGCCGCCACCGGCACCGACGTGGTCGACAAGGCTCAGGCCAAGGCCCAGGGCATCACGGTCGTCAACATCCGCAACTACGCCTTCAACACCGTGCCCGAGCACGTGGTCGGGCTGATGTTCGCGCTCCGGCGGGCGATCGTGCCCTACGCCAACTCGGTGCGGCGCGGCGACTGGGCGAAGTCTACGCAGTTCTGCTACTTCGACTACCCGATCTACGACATCGCCGGCTCGACGCTCGGCATCGTGGGCTACGGAGCACTCGGCAAGTCGATCGGCAAGCGCGCCGAGGCGCTGGGCATGAAGGTCCTGGCCTACGACGTGTTCCCGCAGGACGGCCTGGTCGATTTCGAGACGATCCTGACGCAGTCCGACGTGATCACGCTGCACGTACCGCTCACCCCCGACACCAAGGGGATGATCGGCGCCGCCGAACTCAAGCGGATGAAGAAGAGCGCCATCCTGATCAACACCGCCCGGGGCGGTCTGGTGGACGAGGCCGCGCTGCTGGCCGCGCTCAAGGACGGCACCATCGCGGGCGCGGGCTTCGACGTGGTCGCGCAGGAGCCGCCCAAAGACGGCAACATCCTGTGCGAGGCCGACCTGCCGAACCTGATCGTCACCCCGCACGTCGCCTGGGCCAGCAAGGAAGCGATGCAGATCCTGGCCGACCAGCTCGTCGACAACGTCGAGGCGTTCGTCGCCGGCAAGCCGCAGAACGTGGTCGAGTAGGGCTCGGGCTCTCCCTCCCCCCTCTGCGGGGGAGGGAAAGCCCCCGGAGGGGGTCGGGAGAGGGGAGCGGCGGTGCAGGAGAAAGCTCCGGCCCTCACACCTGCTCTGCCTTATCTTGAAGCCGGGCTCCCCTCTCCCGACCCGGCCTGACGGCCGGCCCACCCTCCCCCGCAGAGGGG
>NZ_VRVD01000405.1:0-4343 GCF_008040015.1 Methylobacterium sp. WL18
CCCTCCCAGGGCACCGCGACGGTCGCGGCCGTCAGGCCCCGTCCGCCCGCGAGCGCCTCCGCGAAGGTCCGCTCCGGCAGCAGCGCCAGATGAGCCACGGAGACGATGCGCATGCGCGGATCGCGGTCCAGGGCGCCGAAGGTGTAGAGCTGTTCGAGGCGCGCTTGCGGGATCCCGACCTTCTCCCGCAGGACCCGCCCGGCCGCCGCGTCCAGGGTCTCGGCGATGCCGACGAAACCGCCCGGCAGCGCCCAGCGGCCGGCATGGGGATGCTGCGTGCGCTCCGTCAGGAGCGCGGTCAGGCGGCCGGCGCACAGGCCCAGCAGGACCAGATCGACGGCGAGCGCCGGCCGCGCGTAGGCGGCGGGGTCGTATCCGGCGAGGAACTCGGGTTCGGTCATGGCGTCAACTATGCTCAACTTGAGCATAACTAAGACGCAGATTGCGCATAAGTCAAGGACCGAGCCGATTCAGTCTGGAAGAGAGACTGCGCCCTGCGGTGCGGAACGCAGCGTGGCTTGTCCGCCTCGCTCCGGCGGCCAAGGGCGGCGGGTCGCTCTGGAGGCCGCGCCGGACGGCAGCTCCGATACGGATCGGGCGGTCATCGTCGCCACGAACGGCCACGCGATGTTCTACCCGGCGAAGGCTGTGCTCGCGCATCGGGAGACCCGCGGCGGGCAGGCCTGATCGAGCGGCTCCCCCCGTGTGCGATATCCGACACTTCGTATTGCGACCGTTGGACAGGGTATCGATGGACCAAACGCTGATCTAAAAAGCCCTGCCGGATGGCGAATACGGGATCGTATCCCCGTGTGTGACCCAGGTGAGAGGCGATGCAGGACGACGACAGGACGGATGCCGGCGGCGGCGCGAATCCTCCCGCCGGAGCAACGAACAATCCTTTGATCGCGAAGCTCGAGAGCCTCGCCAAGCTCTCGGAGGACGACAAGGACGTTCTGCGGCGGATCAGCGCGAACCCGCAGGTCGTCCAGCCCGGGACCGCCCTGATCCGGGAGGGCGACAAACCGGACGGCGTCTACCTGATCCTCGACGGCATCGCCTGCCGCTACAAGCTCCGGGCGAGCGGCGCGCGCCAGATCATGGCCTACCTGGTTCCGGGCGATTACTGCGACCTCGACGTGGCGCTGCTGAAGGCCATGGACCATGCGATCGGCACACTCTCCACGTGTCACGTGGTGCGGATCGACCTCGACACCATCCAGGGCCTGCTCGACCGCCATCCCGGCATCACCCACGCCCTGCGGCTGGCGACCCTGGTGGACGAGGCGACCCTGCGCGAATGGCTGGTCAATATCGGCCGCCGCTCCGCGGACGAGCGCATCGCGCATCTGCTCTGCGAATTGCTGTTGCGGCTGCGCGCCGTCGGCCGCACGGCCGGCCAGGGCCAGAGCTACGCGCTTCCGATCACCCAGGATGACATGGCCGACACCATCGGGCTGGCCGCCGTACACGTCAACCGCGTCCTGACCAGCCTGCAGCGGCGCGGCCTGATCGCGTTCTCGGGGCAGCAGGTGACGATCTTGGATCTCGTGGGTCTGGAGGCGTTCGCCGAGTTCAAGCCGAACTACCTGCATCTCGGAGGGAGGGACGCGGCATGAGCCTACGCCTTCAACCCGTGCAGGTCGGCACCGGGAGCGAGGATCAGGAGAGCCAGCTCGTCTTCCACGAAGGCTTCCTCGTCGCGGTCCTGGTGCGACTCTCGGAGATGCACGAGGCCGATGCCGGCAAGTGGTTCCTCGAGGCCGGGTTCGGCATGGTGGACGATCCGTGCCCGCCGACCTTCGCCGACATCGATGCGGCGCAAGACTGGATCTGCGGGCGACTTGGTTTGCAGGTCGTCTGAATCAGCCCCTTCGAGGTGTTTGGCTGAGAGCCAGGATAGGGCGTTGAGCCGGTCTGCACGGCCCTTTTCCCGGGCGCATGCAGCGTCAGCGGAATGCGACCCGGGACCCAGCACACGACGGCGCGCAGCGTCCGTTCGATCAACCCGTGCCGCTGGCGCGGCGCTTCGTGTGCTGGGTCCCGAATCAGGTTCCGCTTCGCATCACCTGTCCGGGAAAGGGAGGCGCGTGATCTGCTCGGGTGACAGCCGAAACGGTGGCACGGAAGCAGGAAATGGGTCGCAGAAAGCGATCCTTCCTCCACGGATCCCGGGTTTCCGCTTCGCGGCCCCGGGATGACGAGGCTGTTTTCAGAATGGCCTCTGCAAAGTCCAGGGTTCACCAGCCAAGCGGGACAGTCCGATGCCGACCGCTGCTGCAAACACCTTGAAAGAGCTGGTCGTCTGAATGCGATCCGCGCCGGGCGTGGTCGGGCGGGGAGCAGCTGTCGGACCTTGCCATCGAAGGGGCGGGCTGCCGCGGCCTGAATTGGCGTGCGGCGGCAACCACCACGGATGCGCTTCACCGGGAGCCAACCGGAGCCTGAACGAAAAAACATGCACTTCCGCACTAGACGACCGGTCTAATCAAGGCTATCTCAGCGTCATGGCACGCCTCAACGCGCATACCGACACCCGGCAGGAGATCCTCGACACCGCCTACGGTCTGGTGGGCGCGAAGGGGTTTTCCGGGGTGGGGCTCAACGAGATCCTGGTTTCGGCCGGGGTGCCGAAGGGCTCGTTCTACCATTACTTCGGCTCGAAGGAGGCGTTCGGCGAGGCACTTCTGGCCGATTACTTCGAAAGCTACCTCGCCGCGCTGGATGCGACCCTCGCGGAGCCGGGGCTCAACCATGCCGAGCGCCTGATGAACTACTGGCGCAAGTGGCAGGCGACGCAGGGCAGCGTCGATTATCAGCGCAAGTGCCTGGCGGTGAAGCTCGCCGCGGAGGTCTCGGACCTGTCCGAGGCGATGCGGCTCGCCCTCAAGGGCGGGACCGCCGGGATCATCGAGCGGCTGGCCCGGGCGATCGAGGCGGGGGCCACGGAGGGCTCGCTGACGGTCGCGGGCGCGCCGCACGCCACCGCCGAGGCGCTCTATCACGTCTGGCTCGGCGCGAGCCTGATGGCGAAGATCGTGCGGACCGACGCGCCGTTCGAGGCCGCGATGACGACCACGCGACAGATCCTCGGACTCGCCTGACGCGAGCCCGAGGACCGACACGGACGGCCGAACCACGCGTGCCTGTGCCCAAATTCAAGACGACTGGTCTACTCATAGAAACGATGAAGCCTCCCCGAATCCGTGGAGGTCCGGACACCACGCAAGGAGCGCGCTCATGCCCCACGGAACGAAGATTTCGGCCCTCCCCGCCCTCGTCACCGCCGGGTTGATCAGCGCCGCCCTGCTCGGCAGCTCCGCGGCCACGGCGCAGGAGCGGATCACCCTGGAGACCATCGGCGCCGTCCGCATGGCCAGCAGCAGGCTCGACGACGGCCGCCACGTGAACCCGCAGCTTCGGCCGGTGGAGGCGGCACCGGCACGAGAGCAGCGCGCGGACGACCCGGCGAAGGCGCACTGACGCCGCCTCGGCGTCCCCGACCCATTTGAAATCCGGGCCGACCGATCGGTCGATCGGCCGCCGGACGCCCCCCTCCAACCTGGACGATCACGGAGAACGACGATGAAGATCCTGATGGTGCTGACCTCCCACGATCGGCTCGGCGACACCGGCCGCAAGACCGGCTTCTGGCTGGAAGAGCTCGCCGCGCCCTATTACGTGTTCAAGGATGCCGGCGCGGAGATCGTGCTGGCCTCGCCCCAGGGGGGACGGCCGCCGCTGGACCCCAAGAGCAGCGAGCCGGGCGCGCAGACGGACGCGACGCGCCGCTTCGAGGCGGACGCGGACGCGCTGGCGGCGCTGGAGACCACGACCCGGCTCGATGCCGTCTCCCATGAGGCGTTCGACACCGTGTTCTATCCGGGCGGCCACGGTCCGCTCTGGGACCTCGCCGAGGACCCGGCCTCGATCAAGCTGATCGAGACGACGCTGGAAGCCGGCAAGCCCGTCGCCCTCGTCTGCCATGCCCCCGGCGTCCTGCGCCACGCGAAGGCCCGCGACGGGACGCCCCTCGTCCAGGGCAAGGCGGTGACCGGGTTCACGAACACCGAGGAGGAGGCCGTCGGCCTCACCCGGGTGGTGCCGTTCCTGGTCGAGGACGAACTCCGGCGCAACGGCGGCCGGTTCTCCAGGGGCGACGACTGGGCGCCGTACGTGGTGGCCGACGGGTTGCTGATCACCGGCCAGAACCCGGCCTCGTCCGAGCCCGCCGCTGCGCGTCTCCTCGCTCAGCTCGCGAACGGCTGACGACACCGCCCTCCGTCGCGGCACACCGTCCGGCCGCGCATCCGCGCGGTCGGCGACCGGCCCCGGGGCGATGC
>NZ_VRVD01000406.1:0-4328 GCF_008040015.1 Methylobacterium sp. WL18
CCGGCGAGCCTCGACCTGCGCCTCGGGGCCACGGCCTACCGGGTCCGCACCAGCTTCCTGCCCGGCGCGACCCGGACGGTCCAGGCCTGCGTCGAGCGCCTGTCGCTGCACAGGATCGACCTGCGCCCCGGCGCTGTGCTGGAGACGGGCTGCGTCTACATCGCGGAACTGCAGGAGGGCTTGGCGCTCCCCGCCGACCTCGCGGCGGCCGCGAACCCTAAGAGTTCGACCGGCCGCATCGACGTGTTCACGCGAGTGATCACCGACCGGGGCGAGGCGTTCGACCAGGTCGAGCCCGGCTATACCGGGCCGCTCTACGCCGAGATTTCACCGCGCACCTTCCCGGTGCTGGTCCGGACCGGATCGCGCCTGTCGCAGATCCGCTTCCGCCGCGGGGCGCCACGGCTGACGGAGGCCGAACTCGGCCAGTTGCACCTGCGCTCACCGCTGGTCGATTGCGCTGCCCCGTCCTTCCAGGGCGGGGTCGCGGTCTCGGTGGACCTGTCCGGCTTCGATGGATTGATCGGCTACCGGGCCAAGCGCCATACCGGGCTGGTCGACGTCGACGCCCCGGGCCGCCACAGGGCGGCGGACTTCTGGGAGCCGCTGCCGGCCGACGGCTCGGGCGCCCTGATCCTCGATCCCGGCCAGTTCTACATCCTGGCCTCCAAGGAATCGGTGCAGGTCCCCCCCGACCACGCCGCCGAGATGGTGCCGTTCGATCCGCTGGTCGGCGAGTTCCGGGTCCATTACGCCGGGTTCTTCGACCCGGGCTTCGGCCATGCCGGGGCCGGCGGGGCGGGTGCCCGCGCCGTGCTGGAAGTCCGCTCCCGGGACGTGCCGTTCCTGCTGGAGGATGGCCAGATCGTAGGCCGGCTCGTCTACGAGCGGATGCTGGCGATCCCCGGGACGCTTTACGGCGCCGGGGCCGGATCGAACTACCAGGCTCAGGGGCTGAAGCTCTCGAAGCACTTCTTCCTGTAGACCCGGCAGCCCGGACCCCGCGCGGGAGCGATGGTCGTATGGACGCGGTGGACCGAAAAATCCTGGACGTCCTGCAGCAGGACGCGACGCTGCCGGTCGCCGAGTTGGCCGAGCGCGTCGGTGTGAGCGCCGCCCCGTGCTGGCGCCGGGTCAAAAAGCTGGAGGCGTCCGGCGTGATCCGGGGTCGCGTCGCCCTGGTGGACCGTCGCAAGGTCAACGTCCCGACCACGGTGTTCGTGGCCGTGAAGGCGCCGCGCCACGCCGCGGACTGGTCCGATGCGTTCCGCCGGGTGGTCGCGGGCTTCCCCGAGATCGTCGAGGCCTGGCGGCTCACCGGCGAGATCGACTACCTGCTGCGCATCGTCGTGCCCGACATCGAGACCTACGACGCGGTCTACCAGCGCCTCATCGCCAAGCTCGAATTCTCGAACCTCTCCTCCTCCATCGCCATGGAGGAGATGAAGTACACGACCGCCGTGCCGACGATGTATATGGCGTGAGGCAGCTTTTCAGCAGGGCGTCGGGCAGGCGCCTTCGGCATCATCGCGACCAGGGACGCAATCCGGAGCGACGCGCGGTCCCGGCCAATCGCCGATGTGCCGTGATGCAAATCCCGACCGAGGTCTGCGCGTTACGCACTTCCGGCCGTCCCGAATCGACAACGCGCACGCGCAAAAGCCTCACGGCCAGACTGGAACGCCATCCAGCCCTGCGGTTTCCGGCAGGCCGCAGATGAGGTTTGCATTCTGGACGGCCTGACCGGCAGCCCCCTTGCCCAAATTGTCGACGACGCCCATCGCGATCACCAAGTTACGCTCGGGATCTGCCGCATAGCTGACGAACGCGAGGTTCGAGCCGGTCGCCCATTTGGTCTGCGGCGGCTTGTCGGTGACGCGGACGAACGCACGTCCATCGTAGAAGCGCCGCGCCGCGTCCAGGCAGTGATCCGTCGTGGCGCGGCCACGGCAGTAGATTGTGACGAGGACGCCGCGGGTCATAGGAACCAAGTGCGGTGTGAACACCAGCCCGGCCGCGCTGCCGCCGCTCAGCCGCTCGATCGTCGCGGCGATCTCGGGCATGTGGACGTGCTTGAGCAGGCCGTAGGGCACCAGGTTCTCGTTGCTCTCCGCGTATCCGAACCGGCTGTTGGCGCCGCCCCGGCCGGCGCCGGAGATACCGGTCTTGGCATCGATCACGATGTTGCCGGGCTCGATCAACTTGTCGGCCAGCAAGGGCGCCAGCGCGGTCAGGGTCGCTGCGGGGAAACAGCCGGGGTTGGCGACGCGAGCCTGATCCACGATCCGGGCCGGCCAGACGTCTGCCAGGCCGTATGACCACCCCTCGACGTAGCGGTGGTCACCACCGATATCGACGATCTTCACGTCCCTGGGGACGCGCGCCAGCGCCTCGGCCGAGGTGCCCGTGGGCAGCGACGCGAACAGCACGTCGAGCTTGGGCAGGGCCCCGGGGTCCCACTTCTCGATCACCAGCTCGGCCAGCTTGGCCGGCACGCCGGGGAAGCGATCCGCCAACCGGCTGCCGGCGCTACCCTCGCCCGCAGCGTAGACGAGGTCGAAGGACGGGTGACCCGCGATCAGGCGCATCGCCTCGCCGCCGCCAAAACCACTGATCCCGACGATGCCGACGCGAAAGCTCATGTTAGCGTCCTGCTGCTGGAGTGAGCGAACCGTCGAGCCGAGTGACGACTCGGTCGAGGGTCGCCTTTCGTTCCTGTAGCGGACTTCTGCCCTGCGCCGGAAGCAACCGCCGCAAGGAGGTACCACGCGTGAGACCCGGGCGACCGGGTTGCCATGCGCCGGCCAAGGAGCAAAATCCGAACGCCTCAGCCGGGCGCCGTATAGGCGCCCGCCGTCACCCCGCCGCGACCGCGTAGGTGCGGTGGACCGAGGACGCCCGCTCCCGGTGATCGTAGCCGTAGACGTGGATCGAGATCGCCGGCTCCGGGCCGTCGTTGGCGATGCGATGCAGGTTCGGCCCCGAGGGCATCATGCAGGCCACGTAGCCCGGCTCCCGGACCGCATCGCGGGTCGCGACCGCGTGGCTGTCGCTGATTGGGCGATACCAGGTCTCCCGCAGGCTGCCGCTCAGCAGACCGAAGCAGCAGGAACAACGGTGATCGTGCACCGGCGTGACGGCGCCTGGGCTCCAGACCATGGCCCAGACGCTGATCGCCCGCGTCCCGAACAGCAGGTTGCGGCCCAAACCCTCCGGCGGTGCGGCGAGCCGCGTCCGGTCGAGCAGGTCCGGGCGCGCCAGGATCCGCACCAAGGTCGTCCGGGCCGAGGCCAGGTAGGCGTCCGGCGAGCGCGCGGCCGAGAGCGCCAGGTCCGCCATCATCGCCTCGATGTCGGCCGGATGGGTCAGCGGGGTCACGGCGATCTCCTTCGAAGCCCTCCGTCAGGCTGAGTGGAGCCTAGCGCGGAGGGGCCGGAGACGGGTTGCGAAGTTCGCGCTCGGGTGGCCTGCGTGAGCAATGGCATTGCGCGGAATGGCGGACGATAGAAATTTCATTCCCATCCCACTGAAAGAGGCGCAGTGAGACCGCGGGTCGGCCCGATATCGCGCAATGAGATCAGCGCGCGTCGCATGCGAGTCTTGGTCCGTCCGTGCGCAGCTCAACCATCGTCGTTGCGAGCGCTGGATAGAGGGGCCGGATCGCGCTTCGGCACCCGCCCCCGTCCATCAGGATCCGGCGACGGAGCGCTCGAAGGCGCGCACCAGCGCCCGGTCGAGCTTGCCGTCCATGCCGTGCAGGATCGCCATGGCCGCGGCGGCCGGCATCGGGGCCCGGTAGGGACGGCGCTCCACCAGGGCGGCGTAGACGTCGCAGACGGTGATCAGCCGGACGATGTCGTCGATGGCGTCCCCGGCGAGCCCGTCCGGATAGCCCGAGCCGTCGAGCAATTCGTGGTGGTGGCGCACCACCTTCAGAACCGCGTCGTCGAAGCCGCCGGCCTGAACCAGGATCTGGTGACCCAGAGCCGCGTGCTCGCGCATCACGGCCCGCTCCGCCCCGTCGAGGGGACCGGCCTTGTTCAGGATCTCCAGGGGGATCTTGGCCTTCCCGACATCGTGCACGAGGGCGGCGCGCACGAGCTGCTGGCGGTCGGCGTCGGAGAAGCCGAGGTCGATCGCGAAGGTGGCGGCGAGGCCGGCGACCAGGAGGCAATGCTGATAGGTCGCGTCATCGTAGGCGCGCACCGTGTCGAGCCAGGCGGTGAGGCCGCCCTGGCCGATCGCCCCGAGGATCGGTTCGAGGCCGTCGTCGACCACGGCGGCATCGACCGATCCGGAGGCGCGCGCCGCGTCGAGCAGGTTGGCGA
>NZ_VRVD01000407.1:0-4310 GCF_008040015.1 Methylobacterium sp. WL18
CGCTGGCGCAGGTCCGGCCCGGAGAGGGCGACGAGGCCGAGGACGCTCGCCAGGGCCAGCCCTGCCAGCAGCACGCGCCGCCGTCGCATCCCGTTCCCTCCGCAAGCGCCAACCCCGGGCGACCCCGGCAGCGATTGCCACTTTTGCCCGGTTTCTTCGTCCGAATCTACCTGAACTTGAGCGCGGGCGCCGGATGGCGGCTCAGGTCTCCAGGGGCACGTCGAGCCGGAAGCAGGCGCCCTGCCCCGCCTGCGGCACCGTCAGGGTGCCGCCGAGCTGCCGGGTCAGGCTGCCGACCACCCGCATGCCGAGGCTCTTCGAGGCGCGGCCGATCTCGAAATCCGCCGGCAGCCCGACGCCGTCGTCGGCGACCTCGACCACCAGGGTGTCGAGCTCGCGCTCGGCCCGGACCCGGATCGCGCCGCCGTCCGGATGGGTCTCGGGCGGGTAGGCGTATTTGAGCGCGTTGGTGACGAGCTCGTTGACCAGGAGCCCGATCGGGATCGCCCGGTCCGCCGAGATCCGCTGTGGTACCGCCGTGCAGGTGAGGCGCAGGCCCGGCGCGCCGCTGTCGAGATTGGCCACCAGCTTCTCCAGGAACGGCGCGAGGTCGAGCTCCCCGGGCACGCCCTCCCCGTCCCCGGCCTTCTCGCCGGCCCGGTCGTCCTGGCGCCAGAGCTGGTCGTGGACGCCGGCGATCGCCTCGACGCGGCTTCGCGCATCCGACAGGGCCGCCTGCACGGCGGGCTCCGCCTCGGCAGCGCGGGCCTGGAGGGCGAGCAGGCTCGCCACGATGGCGAGGCTGTTCTTGACCCGGTGGCTCATCTCGCGGGCGAGCAGGTCCTGCCGGGCGAGAGCTGCGCGCAGCAGGCTCTCGGTGCGCTGGCGCTCGATGGCGCCGCCGAGCAGGTTAGCGAAGCCCTGCATGAAGGCGATGTCGGCCTCCTCGAACATGCCCTCGCGGGTGTCGTCCACCTCCAGCACCCCGAAGGCGCCGTCCCGGTTCTCGATCAGCACGTTGATCGCCCGGCGGATGCCGTGATCGGCCATGAGCTGGGGCGTGCGGAACCGGGTCTCCTCGGCCAGGTGGTTCGAGATCACCGGCCGGCCGGTCTTGAGGGCGAAGCCCGCCGGGGAGGCGAGGTCGGCCCCGACCCGGGCCTGCCCGATCACGTCCGGCCCCCAGCCGACGCCGGCGCGCACCAGCAGCGTGTCCTCGCCGCGGCGGTATTCCAGCGCCTTGCAGAACTCCGCGCCCATCCCCTGGGCGCACAGCTCCGCGGCCCGCTGCAGCAGGTGGTCGACATCGGTGCCGCGCAGGGCCTCGACCCCGAACGCGGACAGGATCACCTGCTGGCGCAGGCGGTAGCCGAGATCGGGGGGCGCGAGGCCGGGCGCGGCGGGATCCGCCGGCGCATCGGGGCTGAGTTCCACTTCGGTCTGGTCGCCTGTCGCAGTCATGAGGGCGGCAGAGTAGCAGGAAGCGCGGCCCGGGGCGAAGCCGGCTTGTCGGTCCGGCCACGCTTCGCCGGCGCCCCCGTCGTCGCACCGGATCGTCGCACCGGATCGTCGCACCCCTTGCCGCCCCCGGACCCCGCCGGCGCCGGGCGGCGTTCCGTCAGTCCCGCCCGTCTCGAAGGATGGCACCATGGCCGACGATGTGAACGGACTCTCCGACAAGGCGCTCTCGATCTTCGCCTTCGCGGCCTATCACCGCCTGGTCAGCGGCGAGCGGGTCACCTCGGTCATCCGCAAGGACGGCGCCGGCCACGAGGCCGACCCGGTGGGCGTGAAGGAGCTGGAGGAGCGCGGCCTCGTCACCGCCGGCGAGACCGACATCGACCTCGGCGACACCGCCCAGGCGACCGTGGAGGCGATGGTCGCGGCTTTGCGCGGGGAAGTCGGGCGCTGAAGGGCTACGGCTCCTCCGGCGATGCGAAGCGGTCCGCGAGATCGCGGCGGCTGTGCAGGATGTTGATCACTTCGAGCACGTCGTCGCGGACCCGGAAATAGATCACGTAATTTCGGTGCGGAAAGCTGCGGATATCGGGTCTCAGATCCGGTCTGGGACGCCCCAGCGTTCAGGGCAACGCCGCGAACTTATGACAATGCGCACGCAGGCTCGCCACCACCTTGCGGCCGGTCGCGCGACTGCCGCTGGCTTCCGTGACGCGAACGAGGATGTCGACGAGATCCGCCTGCGCAGCGGCCAAGAAGACGACGCGTCTCATTCCCCGAAGCCGCGCGCCTCCAACGCGCGATCCGCGGCGTCCAGAGCCGCATCGATCTCGGCCTCGCTGACCTGACCGCCGGCCGCAATGGAGGCGTCGAGGGTCTCGCGCAGGGCTTGTAGCCGGGCTTCACGCTCCGCGACCAAGCGCAGCCCCTCCCGCACCACATCGTTCGCCGAGCCGTAGCGGCCCTCGCGAATGACGCGCTCGATGAAGCCCTGCCAGCGATCCTCGACGCAGACGTCCATGGCGCCACCCTCCTCAGGATACCCGGCAGGATACCAGAGATCGCGCCGTCCGGGGTACCCCGTCGCGCCCGGGCCTGCGGCATCCCGGCCGTGGAAGCCCGGGAACGCCCCCGCCCCCGGCGGCCTTCTCCCGCACCAGACGATGGAGCGCGCGGATGAGCAAGGCGGACGTGAAGGCCGGGGACGACGTGACCTACACGTGGGGCAAGGGCTCCGTCGAAGGCGAAGTGACCAAGGTCCACACCAAGGACGTCGAGAAGACGATCAAGGGCAACACGGTCAAGCGCGCGGCCTCGAAGGACGAGCCCGCCGTGGAGATCGAGACCGCCAAGGGCAAGACGGTCCTGAAGTCCGTCTCCGAGGTCACGGTCAAGTAAGCCGATCCGCGCAGGCGCCCCGCGGTGTGAGGTGGCGCACATGATCCCCGCCCCGGGCCTCGCCGGGGGCGGGCTCCCGGCTATCTGTAACGGTTCCAGCCTTTGCCAGCCGGGACCCAGCATGAATATTCCCCTCCGGCTTACCCTGAACGGGCAAGCCCGCGAGATCGCCCTCGACGATCCGCGCGTCACCCTCCTCGACCTCCTGCGCGAGCGGCTCGGCCTGACGGGCGCCAAGAAGGGCTGCGACCGCGGCCAGTGCGGCGCCTGCACGGTGCTGGTGGACGGGCGGCGGATCAATGCCTGCCTCACCCTCGCCGTGAGCCTCGACGGGGCCGAGATCCTGACCATCGAGGGTCTGGCCGAGGGCGATCGGCTGCATCCGGTCCAGGCGGCCTTCATCGCCCATGACGGCTTCCAGTGCGGCTTCTGCACCCCGGGCCAGATCATGAGCGCTGTCGGACTGATCCGCGAGGGCCAGGCCGGCACCGATCCCGAGCGCATCCGCGAGGGCATGAGCGGCAACCTCTGCCGCTGCGGCGCCTATGCCGGCATCCTCGACGCGGTGCAGGAGGCGTCGCGCCCCACCGGACAGGTCGAGCATCGGGAGGACGCGGCGTGAGGAACTTCGACTACATCCGCCCCGCGAGCCTGCCGGAGGCCGTCGCGGCCGGGCAGCTTCCCGACACCGCCTATCTCGCCGCCGGCACCAACCTGGTCGACCTGATGAAGGGCGGCGTCACCGCCCCCGCCCGGATCGTCGACATCACCCGGCTGCCGGGTCTCTCCAGCATCGAGCCCCTGCCGGACGGCGGCACCCGGATCGGCGCCCTCGTGCGCAACAGCGACCTCGCCTACGACCCGAGGATCGAAAAAACCTACCCGATGGTGGCCGAGGCCCTGCTGGCCGGCGCCTCGGCGCAGCTGCGCAACGCCGCCACCGTGGGCGGCAACCTGATGCAGCGCACCCGCTGCCCGTTCTTCACCGACGCGGTCTCGCCTTGCAACAAGCGCGAGCCCGGCTCCGGCTGCGCGGCTTTGGGGCACGCCACCCGGATCCACGCCGTCCAGGGCTGGAGCGAGCACTGCATCGCCACCAACCCGTCCGATTTCTGCGTGCCGCTCGCCGCCCTCGACGCGGTGGTCGAGATCGCCGGGCCGGACGGCGCCCGGGAGGTGCCGCTGACCGCGTTCCACACTCTCCCCGGCGACCATCCGGAGCACGAGACGGCGCTGCGCCCGGCCGAGCTGATCACCGCGGTGCGGCTGCCCCCCGAGGCGGCGTCGTTCCAGGGCAACGCCCGCTACCTCAAGGTCCGCGACCGCACCTCCTACGCGTTCGCGGTGGTCTCGGCCGCCGCCGCCCTCACGCTCGACGGCCAAAAGATCGGCCGAGCCCGGCTCGCCTTCGGCGGGCTGGCGCTCAAGCCCTGGCGGGTCGAGGCGGCCGAGGC
>NZ_VRVD01000408.1:0-4299 GCF_008040015.1 Methylobacterium sp. WL18
GCGCGCTTCGAGCGGAACACGTAGACCGTGCCGGAGAACGGATCCGCGCCCATCGCGTCACGCACCAGAGCGGCCAGCCCATCCATGCCCTTGCGGAAGTCCACCGGCCGTGTGGCCAGCATCACGCGCACCGCGCCGGAGGGCCCGATCATAGGGAGCCTTCAGCGCCCGGATCACCGCGGTGATCTGCGCCTCGCTTGCGTCCTCGCCGATGCGGACCATGGCGCCTGCGATCTCAACTTCGATGCTGTGGCAGCCGCATCGCTCCTTCAGTTCGGGGCTCATCTCGGCAGACGTCGGCTCCTGCGGGCCCACACTCATCACGGCCGGCACGAACTGTAGTGCGCGCTCGCCGTCGTGCCCCCCAGCCTGACGAACCAGGCGCCGCCACGTGAACAGCTGCGAGGCGCTCAATCCATGCTGGCGTGCCACCGCGCTGATCGAGGTGCCCGGACCATCGCTCTCGGCGACGATGGCGGCCTTCTCCTAATCCGACCACGTCCGCCGACCGGCCCCCGTGAATAGCTCCAGGCGCCGGATCGGCTCCGACATAGCCATACGCCCTGACATCGACATGTGACGGAGCTCCCATTCCGCTCCGTATGTCGCCTTCACACCGTCTACCGGAAGGTGCCGCCCAAACAGCGCTTACAGAAGATCAACGTGCAGGGCGCCGCCGCAGCACGAACAGCAATCCGGACGATGATCGATCACCGCATCGGGATCGTCGCTCATCCTCCGGCTGTGGCCCTCGTGCCCGTGTTTGACCCTCCGGGCTTGGATTGGTCCCGCCGCTCCTCGTGATCGGTCGCCGGCGGCTTCGAGGAGGTGTGCGACGTCTTCGCTGGACGCTGCAGCCGCAGCACCACCTCATCCTGAGCCTGTCGAAGGATCGATCAGCTCTTCGGGGCTCAACCGCTCCAGATCGCTGCGCCGCATCTTACAAAGGAATCAGCGAAATCCCAGTGGCGCGCCTTTTTACGCGGAACTGCCGCGCGAGCGTTAACCGTACCATTGCAGCACGAAAATCAACGTTCGGCCTGGCCATAAATAGTTAGATGAAACGGTATTCGTCCAGCGTTCAAACATAATGTGAATTCGCCAAAAAGCAAACGATTAGGTCAATATCCAATACCTACCTCCGCTATCGATCACTTTACGTGACGATAGGTCCTAGTAAGAAGTGACCGTATCGGCGAATCAAAGAGTTTTAATATAATTTGACTTAATAAAGCAAGCGACAGCATCAAAAGCCCCGCCTCGACCATAAAATTTTTAGCTTCAAAAATATACTGATAAGCACCATTGATCCAACAAAAAAGTGGATAATGCAGAATATATACTGGATATGAAATTGCTCCCAGCCAAACCGAAATCGATGTGAGGCGACCCTCAATGCGCACTCGCGCTGCCACGAACACAAGGGCGGGTGAGAAAACCGCAATCCACATCAGCTCACCTGTCCATGTCAGCATGTACGGCAGAGGCAAAGCGAAGATTAGCACCATGAGTGCAAAGCAGACGGCGAATAAGCTCTTATCGATAAGCGTCGCTGCACCCCTACCAGTTTTGTTAAAGATCGTAAATAAAATTATCCCAACATAGAAGGAGTAGAAGACGCGCGATAAGCCGCACGAGAAGGTGCCCGAGGTGTCACCACCAATTCCAAGTATTACGATAAAAATAAGCGAAATGCCTACGACGACGTAATTGAGCATAGGACATTCGATTTTACTGGTAAAATACCAGCTTATATTAACAATTATCTCGAGAAAAATAGTGTACTGAGGGCCATTAAGAGGAAATAGCTGTGGGCCGCCAATCGCGGAGGGAGCATCAAAAAACGGTATGCTGAGGAGGTTCAACATAATAGCTGTAATTACCTGAAAACCTGTAGAAGTATCACTACCCTGGATTACCCGGGCCCAAACGTAAGTCCCGCTGATGACTGTAGCCACGAAAACTAGAGGCATTAGACGAATCATTCGACTAATTATAAAGCTCCGCAGCGTCATGCCAGCAGCGAAACGCTTCACGTACGCACCCGCGAGAACAAATCCGCTCAGACAAAAAAATAAATCCACGGCAAGACCGGCATTGACGGCATATCCAGGACCAGTGAGCCAGTGCTGTAAGTGATATACTACTACAAAAATTGCTGCGACACCTCGAATAAGGTCTAGTGTCGCATAATATCTCTGGTGGTTCGGCACTTTATGCTCACTGATTATATAATGCGACAAAAACCGCTGATGGAGGTCATGCTTGTGAACAAGGTCTGTTATGACTAGAAAGCTCGATCCGAACGGATTTTCATAATGCCATCGAAATTTCACCTTGTCAGCGAGAAGTTGCCGAGCGTGAGCCGAAGTGGAGGGCCACCCATTTTACAGAAGCCCCCTGTGGACGACAGCGTCGTTGCCGGTGCCGGTATGATGGTCCTTGAGCAGAGAGGTTGTACTACAAACCTTGGATCCACATGGCTCTGATAGATTTGACTCATGGGGCATTCTACAATGAAGTTCACATCCCGGACATTATACCTCATGCGGGCGGTTCAGTGGCTGAAGAATGGCCGACCGTGTCG
This sequence comes from Methylobacterium sp. WL18, assembly GCF_008040015.1. Classification (NCBI taxonomy): domain Bacteria; kingdom Pseudomonadati; phylum Pseudomonadota; class Alphaproteobacteria; order Hyphomicrobiales; family Methylobacteriaceae; genus Methylobacterium; species Methylobacterium sp. WL18. The sequence continues at coordinate 2,588 of NZ_VRVD01000408.1, forward strand.
CTACATCATTAGACGAAACAAAATTATGCTTCATCTTGGGACATCGTATGGATGGCGTGCAATGAAATTTTCGTGATGCCTTGTAGCTCTCTTTGCGGCGATCATCGCTTGGGTATTGCTTTGATGCCAGAAATCAATTATCTGCTTTTCAAGCTCTATGAATTTAGTTATGCTGGAACTATGTGCGATCAACAAATTCCCGTCCGCCTTCAAAACGCCCTCCTAGTCGATCCTTCTGTCGTAGGACAATCCCACATTCTTGTTAACACAGGAATCATACGTCTCGCTACCACTCGTTATTCGCGTGTCACCATTATTGCAGAGACTACGCACTGCGAGGCGATAAAGCGATACCTTTGCAGAGAAATCGGGGACAAAGTCGACTTTGTTACTTGGCGTCACAGGCATGAGATCGTGGGTATTGTTCAAAATTTTCTGGCCAAAAAACAAATTGACCAGATAATAATGACAAACATCAGCTACAGACTGTTCCTGTACATGAATTTATTTGGCGTGCGAGCGAGCAAAAATCCGATTTTTTGGATGTTCCATAGCCATTTCGTGGATGCATGCGGCCGCGACCTGAGAGTCCGTGTTAAAAATTTTATTAAGTGGTATTTTCTTTTCCGCCTCTTCAAAAATGTGCGCTTTATAGTTTTAGGGGAGCGGATTCGAATAAATATTGAAAATTCTATTGGTAAATTTTTCCATCCGGACAAAATAAGCGTCATAAACCATCCGATAGGTATTTCTAGGATACCTAGGGTTGAATCAGACGTCTCAGAGTCACTTCCCAAGTCCGTTCGCATTCTATTTATGTATGGTTGGCATGGCTTATCAATAAAAAATAACATTCTGCTTGAGGAGATTAAAAAACTTTCCAGTACTACTTGTAAATTTAAATTATCTGTGCTTTCAAACGAATTCAAGAAATCAAACAATGAAAGATCATTTTCAATTGATTACGCGGAACGCCTTAAAGAGATCTCTAAATGCGACCTATTTCTGTATCTACCAAATGATTCCTATCGGCTGCAGGCGAGCGGCGCAACTATGGATATGTTATTGACAAACACGCCGATGATCGGATTGCGGACGGAGTTCGGGGAAGAGCTTGCGGAATTAATCGGGCCGTTTGGTTACTTTTTTGATACACAAAGTGATCTCTTGCAATTCCTTCACTCTAAGAACTATGACTCTGTTGAAATTTCTCAATTCAGAGCTAATTTAACTGCAGGCTATGATAAAATTCTTGCAATTTGCCAGGCTCAGTTCGACAGAATAATTGGTTTTTAGACTTTGTACGACACACGAAGAATTATTGAACGTCAAATGAGTATTCATTCTGGTCATATCGTGAGTTTGCTGAAGAGTTGCAAGCAGGAATGATGTTAAATTGCCGGATGCTAGACATTCTGTGTCACCCAATGAATTAGCTAGTCCGTTTTATGGAATTTAAACAATTTTCTAAATAAAAGTATGAAATATGCAGACGGGTTCAAGGCGCCATATCCTTATCGATTTAATCGAACTCATATGCTGCTGCAGAGAAGTATTTACCGCGCGGCTGGTGTGTGACGTTGTTGATGCGACGCCCAAGTTTACAGAAATCGGCGAGATACTCCACACGAGTGCTCAATAGAGCGGCATCCGATCAGGTTGCGTCGTATCCTGCAGCCGCAAGGTAGGCTCGACATTCAGCTGGTGTGAAG
>NZ_VRVD01000409.1:0-4294 GCF_008040015.1 Methylobacterium sp. WL18
GTTGGCGAGCTGCGCCTGCACGGGCGCGATCATGCCTTCGGCCAGCGCCGCCTCCAGCGGCGTGTCGCCGGTCGAGACGCGCACCGACCGGCCGTTGACGACGAGCGAGCAGCGCGCGCCCATGGCCGTACCCCGCTTGGTCTGGAGAGGGATCACCGGGCGCGGATCAGCAGGGTGTCCACCAGGGACGCCCAGCGCTCGCGGGTCGCCCGGACGTCGTCGCTGGCGGCCGATTCGGTCAGGAGCTGGCGCTGCGCCCGGAGGGCCTCGACCTCCTGCCGCTGGGCCCGGAGCACCGCCTTCATCACCTGCAGCTCGGTCTCGAGCCGGGCGATCTCGTCGGCCTCGTCGAAATCCTCGGACAGGTCGTCCTGGGCGGCGCCGGAGACGCGCGGATCCTGTCCGGACAGAGCTTGGCCGGGCAGAGTTTGGCCGGGGAGCGGCAGCCGGGTGCGGGCCTGCTGCTCCAGCCGGACCGGCCGGGCGATCAGGCGCCGCACGAGATCCGAGCTGCCCGCCTGCTGGTAACGCCTCGCCGCCTCGGCCATCCGCCCATCCCCTCCACGGGCGCCGGAGCGCCAATCCATCAACAGGAGCTTGCGCGGGCATGGTTAAGGGGGGCTTAAACCGATCGTCGACTCTCGGGGGTGTTCACCCCGCCTCCGCCGCCGCTCCCGTCATCAACCCGGCCACCAGCGTGTAGGTCTCGGTCCAGGCCGCGCGGACCTCCGGGGTGAAGTCCGGGCCGAGGCCCTGTTCCAGGGTCCAGAGCAGCGCGGCGCCGACCGGGGCGTAGTGGGCGGCCTGGGTGCCGTAGGCCACGTGCTTGCGCCCGAGATCCCGGATCGCCGGGGCCACGGTCTCCGGGTGGCCGAGATGGGCCACCGCCAAGCCCAGCATGGCCATCAGTTTTTTCTTCTGCTCGGCCATGTCGTCGGGGAAGAGCGGGCGGACCTCGGGGGCGATCTCGAACAGGCGCCCGTAGAACAAGTCGGCCGCCGTCCCGGCGATCGGCCGCACCTGCGCGAAGCTGTCCTGGACGAGCCTGACCTGTTCGGGCGTCATCGCATCCCCTGCCACCGCCTTCATCGCTGGTCGGCAGTATACCTGATTGGGCCGACCCGAACCAGGATCAGGCCGCTTCCGGCGCCGCCCCGACGATCTGGCGGGCCTGCAGCATGGTCATCGGCTCGCCGAAGGCCGGCCCGAGGGCGTATTCGCAGCCGAGCCCGGCCAGCGCCTGGGCGTCGCCCTCCGATTCGCAGCCCTCCGCCACGATGGCGAGGTTCAGTTCGCTCGCCATCCGGACGATCGAGCGCAGGATCGCGGTCTGGCCGGTGCCGATCTGGCGCACGAAGGTCGCGTCGACCTTGATCGTGTCGAACGGGAAGCGCTGGAGGTAGGACAGCGCCGAATAGCCGGTGCCGAAATCCGACAGGCACAGGCCGGCCCCGAGGTCGTGGATGCGCGCCAGCATCTGGGCGGCGTATTCCGGGTTCTCCATCACCAGGCTCTCGCTGAACTCCAGCTTGAGCGAGCCGGGCAGCGCCCCGGAGCGGGCCAGCACGGTCTTCACGTCGTGCAGGAGGTCGTGGCGCAGGAGCTGGCGGGAGGACAGGTTGCAGGCCGCGAAGATCGGCGGCTCGACCTCGAGGGAACGCTGCCAGGCGGCGAGCTCCAGGGCGGTGCGCTCCAGGGCGAAGATGCCGAGGTTGACCACGAAGCCGCTCTCTTCGGCGAGCGGCATGAAAGTCGAGGCCGGGATGCGGCCGAGCTTCGGGTGGTCCCAGCGCAGGACGGTCTCGAACCCCGCCACGGTGCGGTCCTCGAGGCGGACCACGGGCAGGAACAGCACCCGCAATTCGTTGCGCTCGATCGCCTTGCGCAGGTCGCTCTCCAGCATCAGCCGGTCGGAGCGGTCGGTGCGCATGTGGGCGCGGAACACCTCGATCCGGTCGCCGCCGTTGCGCTTGGCCTGGATCATGGCGATCTCGGCGCTCTTGAACACCTCGTCGCGCTTCAGGTTGGCCCCGGCCTCGTAGAGCGCGAGGCCGATCGAGACGGTGAGGAAGATCTCCCGGTCGGCGTAGGTGATCGGCGTGGCGATGGCGCGCCGGATCATCTCGGCGAAGGCCAGGATCCGGTCGGGGTCGCGCTCGGACAGCAGGATCACGGCGAACTCGTCGCTGGAGATCCGGGCCAGGCTGTCCTGCGGCCGCAGCAGGCGGCCGAGCCGGCGGGACAGGGTCAGCAGGATCGAATCGCCCGCCGACAGGCCGATGGCGTCGTTGATGCCCTTGAACCGGTCGACATCCAGAACGATCACGGTCGGCTTGAGCCGCTGGTCCTGGCCGGCGAAGGCCAAAGCCGCGTCGAGGCGGTCGCCGAACAGCTCGCGGTTGGGCAGGCCGGTCAGGCTGTCGTGCACCGCGTCGTGGAGCAGGCGCTCCTCGGCGGTCTTGATCTCGGTGACGTCCGCGATGGTGCCGACCACGCGGATCACCTCGCCGTCGGCGCCGATCACGGGGCGCGCCTTCAGCCGGTACCAGAAATAGGTGCCCGCGGCCGAGCGCAGGCGGAAATCGTGGACGATGCGCCCGCGCCGCTCCTCGATCACCGTGTCGAGGGCCGCCGAGTAGCGCTCCACGTCGAACGGGTGGAGCGTGCCGAGCCAGTTCGTCGCCGGGCCCTCCAGGGTGCCCCGGGGCAGGCCGAGCTGCGCCTCGATCTCGGGGCCGGCGAAGACCCGGTCGGCCGGCACGTCCCAGTCGAACACCACGTCGCCCGCGCCGGTGAGCGCCAGCGCCCGCCGCTCGGTGTCCGACACCAGGGCGTGGCTGAGGCCGCCCCCCGCGAAGGCGTGCTGGAGCACCGTGAAGCCGATCAGCATCACGATCAGCACCAGGCCGCCGATGAGCGCCGGCTGCACCAGGTCGCTGCCGATCTGGCCGGTGACCGCGAAGCCCGCCGCCGTCACCCAGACCACCAGGAGCAGCCAGGTCGGCACCAGCAGGATGGCGCGGTCGTAGCCGTTATGGGCGGCGAGGTAGACGATCAGCAGCAGGCCGATCCCCGCCACCGCGGCGATGGAGATGCGCGCCACCCCCGCCGCCACCGGCGGGTCGAACACCGCGAGCCCGACGAGGCCCGCCAGGAAGGCCAGCCAGAAGAACGCCACGTGGCTGTAGCGCACGTGCCAGCGGGCGAGGTTCAGGTAGGCGAACAGGAACACCAGCAGCGTCGCCCCGAGCACCGCCTCGGCGGAGGCCCGGTAGACCCGCTCGGCCAATTCGGTGACGGGGAACACCCGCTGCAGGAAGCCGAAATCGATGCAGGCATAGGCCAGCACCGACCAGGCCAGGGCCGCGGCGGCCGGGAAGATGATCGCCCCCTTGACCACGAACACGATGGTCAGGAACAGGGCCAGCAACCCGCTGATGCCGATGATGATGCCCTTGTACAGGGTCAGCCCGGCAGTCTTGCGGCGGTAGGCGTCCTGATCCCACAGGTGCAGCTGGGGCACGTTGGGGCCGCGCAGCTCGGCGACGTAGGTGACCGTGGTGCCGGGATCCAGGGTGATCGTGAACTGGTCGGCCTCGGGGTTCTCGTCGCGCTCCGGGCGGATGCCCTGGCTCGCCGTGATGGCGGCGATCCGCGAGCCGCCGAGATCGGGCCAGATCACCCCGGAATCCACCAGCCGGAAATGCGGCGCCACCAGGATGCGGTCGATCTGCTCGTCGGTGTCGTTGGTGAGCGCGAACACGATCCAGTCGGGCCGGGCGCCAGCGTCGCGCGCCTTCACGACGATGCGGCGGACGATGCCGTCCTTGCCGGGCGCCGTGGAGATCTGGATCAGGTCGCCGTCCGAGCGGTAGCGCTCGATCGCGGTGGTCAGGTCGATCACCGGCGCGTCGAGGGTGACGCGCACCGCCTCGACGGCTTGAGCCGGCCCACACAGCGCGAGGGCACCGACGAGACCGCCGACCAGTGTCAGGAGGAGGGCGAGGATGCGCAAGGGTGTCTTGAGTTCCGGCCGTGCGAGCTTCGGCATCGGCCACCCGGGCGGCCGCGATCGAAAGGAAGGCCCCGACCCCGGGGCAGCCGCCCCGGTCCGGATCCGGACTCCGCGGATCGCGCCCCTTTGCGGCCAAATCAAGTTGGGCGGGGCAGGGGGCGTCGGCGCGGGGCCCGAACAGGGCGTCTCAGAGCCTGTCCGGCCCGGATTCTCTTAACCCTCACCGTGCGGGGCGCGCGCGGTCAGGCGCTCCGGCGAAGGCTCAAGCCCCCCGAAGCG
>NZ_VRVD01000040.1:0-18366 GCF_008040015.1 Methylobacterium sp. WL18
GGCCAGCGGCAGGATGTCGGTGAACGCGAAGGCGCCGGCATTGCCGGCGCTCGCCCCGGCCGCCGGGCCCTCCCGGTCGAGCACTGTGACCGACAGGCCCCGGGCGCGCAGGGCCAGGGCGGCGGACAGCCCGATGACGCCCGCTCCGACGACGATCACGTCCGGCGGCTCCGCGTCCGTCATCCTAGCGCGCCGCCGCCCGGTGCGGACGCGTCGCGCTCCCGGACGTGACGCTCCTGGAACAGCAAGAGGTGGCGTTTTTCATGCCGGTGGTCAGGCCTCCGAAGATGAGCGGGCCCGGTATCGGGCCGCACGCAGACATCCGGAACCGATGCCCCCGTCGAGACGCGTCGTTCCAGCGTCTGCATCCAAGCACGTTCCGGGCCGGTGGGCAAAAATAGCCCGTTCGGACTATTGCGGGCGAACCTGATGCCTCGGAAATCTCGCTGTTGCCGTCGCCGCGGTCGCTTCGTCTTGCGTGCCCGTTCCGGTGCTCGCCGGCACGGGCACCGGTCGTCCCGAGTCCGGGACGCGTGTGCCGCCCCTCCCTGCCGGGTCCGATGGTCCTTGATCGCTGCCGGATGCGGGCAAAGGCCGGTTGCGGCCCGTCAGCTCGACCGGGCCATGCCCAACGTGCGGATGTTCGACACGACAGGCCTCCAACTCCCGGTCAGACGCGTCTCCAGGAGCGATCGGACCGTCCGGAGCGGCAGGACTCTGCAGGCCAGCAGGAACAGCACGACGGACACGCGCTTGAGCGGGCTGTACCAGGTCGGGAACGATCCGACCGTGTCGACGACACCCGCCCAGCTGATGCGGCGCATTTCCAGTATATCACAGTAATTATTGTACCGAGCATGCATATACATGCGGGTCGGCGAGCCGATCTTGCAGGATCCATCCCTGTCGGTCAGGGCGACTCTGAGATGTTCCAGCCGATCGACGAACCGTTTCTGGTGCTTTCTGATCAGGCCCACCGTCGGCGTCCGATTGGTGCCGGACTTGTTCTTGCTGTGCAATCTGTAGCGGCCGAGCGGTTCGGACAGGCTCACGACGTCACCGTAGAACGGTGCGGCCAGCAGCATCACGCCGTCGACGGCCGAATCGTAATGGGCGTCCTCCAGGAGCGCGCACAAGTCCCTGCGAAACACGTTGCCCGAGGTCGGTGGCGAGATGTAGGTTCCCGCCCTCTCGATGGCCCTGACGAACGTGGCGCGCCCCCGGCCGTTCGCCAGATTCGGAAAAGCGGTGCCGAGCGGCGTGCCGTTGCTGTCGATGCGAAGCAGAGGGAACTGTAGTTTCGCGATGTCCGCATCGAGATGCCGGATGATCGTCTGTATCGAGCCGGGAACCAGTTCGTCGTCGGCATCCAAGAACAGGATGAACGGGGCATCCGTTTTCGACACGCCGTATCGGCAGGCGCTGACTTGTCCGCCGTTCTTTTTCCTGAACGCGCGAACATTGAACTGCTCGATCACCTCCCACGAACGATCAGTCGATCCGTCATCGACGACGATGACATCGCAGTGGGTCGTATCCTGGGAGAGTACACTCGCGATCGAATTTCGAACGTAATCCTCGTAATTAAAGCAATTTATTATGATCGCAAGCTTTAGTTCTTTGTCTTCCATCTGCTTTGCCCATGTAGAGATCGCGCAATTTATCTTGTATGCATCTTGAATAGATTTTGATGTTGCAATTATCCACGTATTTAGGCTTTCGGTAAATCCCCTGATCCGTAAATAAAGCCTGGATTAAAATCATCGCTCGGAGATCGACCGCCCGGATCGCAGGAATTCCTCCTCCCGACGCGATCATCACCCCGCCGCACGTCGGCCACCGGGGAGGGGGCGACGGCGCAGTGCAGACGATCGGATGTCGGGCCCTCGCCCGGCATGATCCGCGCCCCGCCTGGGTCACCGAATCCGGACCCATCGACCTGGATCGGGGGCGTCAGGCGGCCGGGGCGCGGACCCGCCTGCCGCGTCCGCTGTTCTTCGCGTTAAGCGAACGTTCCGCGGCCGCGGGTCGTACGCTTCGCATTGACTGCGCGGGATCGCGCGGCCGCGGCCCGTGTTAACGCGAGGTCTGACCGACGATCGGGCTGTCGGACGCCCGGAGCCTTCGCCGGGACTACACCGATGCGCATACCGGTTATCAATCGGTCCCGCGCATACCGGCCAGGATTGGACGCGGCGCGAGGGGGATGATCGGTGAGCCTGCCCGGTGTGAAGGACGGGGAGAAATCCCGTCACATCCTCCCGACCGCCAGCACGATGATTGGTATCAGCACTACGCTGATTGGTCTGGTGAAGCTGCTGGAGCACTATTCGGGCCCCAGCCAGGTCGACGTCTACAGCGGCATCGTCGCCGTCCTGTTCCTGCTGAGCGCGATCCTGTCCTACCTGTCGACGCGGCTCGAGGCCCGGCCGAGCATCAGCCGTTTCGCCGAGCAGGTGGCGGACAACTTCTTCCTGCTCGGCCTCATGGGCATCACCGGCGTCGCGTTCCTGTTCGCCTACGAGGTGATCTGAGGCGGGTCAGTATCCCGTTCAGGGTGCGCAGGCGAGGTCGCCGCCCGGGCACTTGATCTGCGCGGTCAGGTCCCGGATGCGCTGGCGGGTCAGCTCGGTCTTGCAGGTGCCGTCGAGCAGGGGCGCGATCGTTCCGTTGGCATCGGGCGCCGAGGCGTCGTAGCCGGTGCGCAGGTTGCACTCGAGGTCGCGGAAGGCGATCCAGGCCCGCTGCGCCGCCACCAGGTTGTGCCGGCCGTTGCTGTCGAGCTTGTCGCGCAGGGCGGCGTAGCGCCGGTTCAGCTCCGCGTCGGCCTGCGCGAAGTTCTGGGCTGCACAGAGATTCGCCGCCGTCTGATCGGGCGCCTGCGTGCAATCCGCCTCCGCGGCGGAGCCGACGGCAGGCAGGGCGATCAGGAATCCGATGAGGGCGGTTCGCAGCATGGCAGGTTCCAGGGCCGAGGCGACGGGCATCAAGGTTCGCCATCCGTCCGCCGGGCGCGGAAGGCGTAGAAGCCGCCGTCGGCGTCGTACAGGACGTCGAAGCCGTTGAGCAGGCGCAGACCGGTATTGACGAAGGGCAGCGGACGCGTGGTGTTGAGGACGATGCGCTCCGGCGCCAGGGGCGAGGCGGTATCGCCGCTCGTGATCGCGTAGCCGGCCGCGTCGCCGAAGCTAAAGCTAAGCCGCGTCCCGGGGACGAGCGCGTCGCGGCCGGCGCCATCGGTGCGGAGTCTCTCAGTGACTTGCTCGGGCGGGAGCGTCAGGAACATGCCGGTCACGCCGGTGTCGATCAGCGCGCGACCGCAGGCGCCCGGCTCCCGACCGTTCACCACGATACAGACCGGTACGCCAAGCCAGTCGCCCGAGACCCGCGGATGCGGATCGAGCTTCACGAAGCGGAAGCGCCCCCGGGTGTTGGCGCGCGTCAGCCCGACATGCACTCCCGTTCTGGTCACGACGTAGCCGCGATGCACCGGGCCGGGACCCGGCGGCTCTGCGTTAAGCAGCGGATTGGTGTCCGGCGTGCTCTGGGTCTGGCTGTCGTCTTCCCGCCCGAAGCCGATCCCCAGCATGGCCACGTGCCCGGGGGCCTCCTCCCGGGTGCAGGAGCGGGCCTTCTCGGTGCAGTCGATCCGGCCAACCGCCAGCACGGGCATCGGCCGCGTCGAGACCCTGGCGCCGTCGCGGCCCGACAGGGTCACCGGGATGGTCACCCAGCGACCGATCATGATCCGGCCGGAACTCGTGTAGGTCAGGCGACCGGGCCGGCTTGGCAGGGCATCGACATTCGGGATGCGCCCGGCCGACACGACGATGCCGGTGGAGCCGGTGTCGACGAGCACCGGGCTGGCCTCGCCTCCGAATGACAGGCCGAGACGGGGTGAGCGGGCTATCGCATCGCCGGGCCCGGGAGCGTTGAGGAAGCCCAGGAAGATACCGCGCCGGTCGCTCTCGTAATTCGGGCGCGCACCCGCCCTCGCGGCCGGAGCGAGCGCGATCAGCCCGGCTCCGAGCAGCGCCGCCCGGGCAAGCCAGCGCGATCCGACCTGTTGCGTGGTGGGGTGACGCATTGTGGGACCCGGCGATGGGAGGGCTGAGCCTAGCAGCGGGTTGAGGCGCGGGCACGCTGGAGCCTTTCCCGCCGATGTGGAGAGGAGACGGAATCGGCCGGCACGGTGAATCTTGCCGCGCTGGTCCTGTCTGATGGCGGCGCGAGCGAGAGTGGCGCTATCGTCGGGGCTCCGCCCGCTCCTCCAACCCGCCCAGGAGGACCAGGATCCGGCCCAGCAGCGCGCGTGCGTGGAGCGCGGCGCTGGTGCCGGCACGATCGTCGGCCTGTCTGGCACAGGCCTCGTAGGCAGCCCGCAGAGCCGCAAGCTGGCGCGCGCGCAGTTCGGGACCATCGGAGCCCATGGGCCACCCCCGATAGGCTCGTGTCCGCGGTACGTCCCCGCAGACAAGCCTCCTGAACCACCCATAGTCGGGGAGTTGGAAAACCGTGCTCGAACGGTCCCTACGACCTTTAGTGCCGGAACACCTGGACATGCGCCGCAGGCTCCCCGACCCACGCGGCCAAGGATTCGGGTGCCGTCGCGGCCGGCACCAAACCGTCGAGCAAGGGGTTTCCACGCCCCAGGGCGGCACGTACCGCCCTGCGCAGGCAGGTAACCAATTCTAGGAAGCGAATCCAGACCGATAACGCCGCCCGCCGATGCGCTCTGGGGATGGCTTGGCAGCGCAAGCAGGGTAGCATTCGACAGATAAAATGCTCGAATTTGTGTTAAAAACCATTAACCTTGCTGGTCGGTGGTGTTGAACAAACGCCCCGCCTTCGACATCTGCTTTCGTCCAACAGATTGTCTGAGGTGTGATGAAGATGAAATCATATTCCATCTTTCTTCGCGATCGGGCGCAGGTCGGCGCGGATCATCCGCGTCTGCTCGCCTACGAGATTTCGGATCGACACCTGGCCCAGGCGCTCGTCTCGGGGATCGCCGCGTCTCATGAGGATCACGGCTTCAATCCGGCGACGGGCGTGCACTGGTTCAGGCATGGCGGCAGCCTGCATGAGATCTACGCCTGGCCGCAGCGCTGAGCGCCGCGTCGGCTCAGGTGCCGCAGAACGTGCGGTATCCGACGCCGCCGCCCTCGGGTGGCTCGGCATAAGGGGCAGACGCGGGCTGATCGTCGTAGGGGCGCGAGAGCACTGCCAGGAACGCTTCGAAGGGTGCGAAATCGTCACGCTCCACTGCGGCCTCGATCATCTCCTCGACCCGGTGGTTGCGTGGGATGAAGGCGGGGTTGACCTGCCGCATCGCCGTCGCGGCTGCCGCGGGGTCGCGGTCCTCCTGGGCGAGCCGGGCGCGCCAGCGCGACGCCCATGCATCGTACGCCGTCGGATCGACGAACAGGTCACGCAGCGCGGTCTCGGCCTCCGGCCGTTCCGCAGCGGCGCACAGGGACCGGAATGTGCGGGTGAAGTCCGCCTGATTCTCGGCCATCCGTTTCATGAGGTCGCCCGCCAGCGCCGGATCGCCGTCCCGGATGCCGGTCAACCCCAGCTTGGCGTTGAGGCCGCCGTGATAGGCCGCCTCGAAGCACGGGGCGTAGCCGGCCAGCGCCGCCTCGGCCTCCGCGACCGCCTCGGTCTCGTGCGGAGCCAGCAGCGGCAGCAGCGTCTCGGCCAGGCGCGTCAGGTTCCACAGTGCGATGCGCGGCTGCTCGCCATAGGCATAGCGGCCGTTCCGGTCGATGGAGCTGAACACCGTCCGGGGATCGTAGGCGTCCAGGAAGGCGCAGGGGCCGTAATCGATGGTCTCGCCCGCCACCGACATGTTGTCCGTGTTCATCACCCCGTGGACGAAGCCGACCAGGAGCCAGCGCGCCACCAGCGCGGCCTGGCGGGCGACCACGCCTTCGAGCAGCGCCCGGTAAGGTTTCTCCGACCCGGTCGCCTCTGGATAGTGCCGGGCGATCACGTGGTCGGCGAGGGCCCGCAGGCCCTCGACGTCGCCCCGGGTGGCGAAGAACTGGAACGTGCCGACCCGGATATGGCTCGCCGCCACCCGGGTCAGGATCGCGCCGGGTAGGACCGTATCGCGCGCCACCGCCTCGCCGGTCGCGACGGCGGCGAGCGCCCGGGTGGTCGGGATGCCGAGCGCCGCCATGGCTTCGCTGACGAGGTACTCGCGCAGCACGGGGCCCAAAGCCGCGCGGCCGTCGCCCCGGCGGGAGAACGGCGTCGGGCCGGATCCCTTCAACTGGATATCGCGGCGCTGTCCCGCCCGGTCGATCACTTCGCCGAGCAGGATCGCCCGGCCGTCGCCGAGCTGCGGCACGAACTGCCCGAACTGATGACCGGCATAGGCCGCCGCGAGCGGTGTCGCCCCCTCCGGGACACGGTTCCCGGCCAGAGCCGCTACGCCTTCAGGGCCCGCGAGCCAGTCCGGGTCGAGACCGAGGTCCTGGGCCAACGCTCGGTTCAGCCGGATCAGGCGCGGTGCTGCTACCGGCGTCGGCGCGCGGGACGCATAGAAGCGCTCCGGTAGGCGGGCGTAGCTGTTGTCGAAGGGGATCGGGGTCATCGACGCCATCTATGAATGCGCCCGGCGGCCAGCAAGCGCGGCCGAGGCCGGTTCTCATGGGCCGCCGTCGGTCCAAGACCGTTCGCGCGTGCCAGGTTCCGCGCGTCGCAGTCGCGGCGCCGCAGATGCGGCCGGTTTGCGACCGAACCGCCGGGATGCGCGTTCGCTCCGGACGCCGATCTTTCCCGGCCCCGTCGTGAGCCGTCGAGCGGGGTGTGGCGGGCGGGTCTCAGGGCGGCTCCTCTGGACGAAAACATGCGGTGACGGCCGACCGGATGCTTGTAAGCCTTCCCCCCACGGGCGATGCGGCTGCCATGGCTGTGTGCGGACCCGTATCAACCTCGTCGAAGCCCGAACCGCGGGCCGCGATGCACGTGCATCAGGCCGCCAACCGGGCCTGCGCGACCGGTCGCGAGCTCGGTCCGGCGGCGCGCGGGATTGCTGCAGGACCGCTCGGTTCGGGCAAGCCATGAGCGCCACGGCCGCATTTCTGCCTGGAGGCGGCGAACTGGGCGCGATCGTCCGGGCCTACGATTGGGCGACTACGCCGCTGGGCCCGATCGCCCGCTGGTCCCAGAGCCTGCGCTCCGCGGTCAGCACCGTGCTGCTGTCGCCGGTGCCGATCGTGCTGCTTTGGGGCGCGGACGGCATCATGATCTACAACGATGCCTACTCGGTCTTCGCGGGCGGGCGGCACCCGCAACTCCTCGGATCGAAGGTACGCGAGGGTTGGCCCGAGGTCGCCGACTTCAACGACAACGTGATGCGGGTGGGGCTCGCCGGCGGCACGCTGTCCTACAAGGATCAGGAACTCACCCTGCATCGCTACGGCCGGCCCGAGCAGGTCTGGATGAATCTCGACTACTCGCCGGTGCTCGACGAGGCCGGGCAGCCGGCCGGGGTGATCGCGGTCGTGGTCGAGACCACCGAGCGCGTGCTCGCGGAACAGCGGTTGACGGCGAGCCAGGCGCTGGCTCAGCTCTATGCCGACCGCATCCAGCTCGCCCTGTCGGCCGGCGCGATCATCGGCACCTGGGTGTGGGATCTGCCCGCCGATGCGTTCACCGTGGACGAGGCCTTCGCCCGCAGCTTCGGCCTCGATCCGGCCCTCGGCCGGGTCGGGCTAAGCCTGGAGCAGGTGATCGCCACGGTCCATCCCGAAGACCGGCAGGGGCTGATCGCGGCGATCAACGAGGTTATCGCCCGCGGGGGCGCTTACGCGCACCAGTACCGGGTGCGGCGCACCGACGGGAAGTACTACTGGATCGAGGCGAACGGCCGGGTCGACCGCGCGCCGGACGGGACGCCGCTCAGCTTTCCGGGGGTGCTGATCAACGTCGAGGACCGCCGGGCCGTCGAGGCCGAGCGCGACCGCGCCATCATGATGCTGCGCACCCTCACCGACACGCTGGAGCAGCGCGTCGCCGAGCGGACCAGCGAGCTGATGCGGACCGAGGACGCCCTGCGCCAGTCGCAGAAGATGGAGGCGGTCGGCCAGCTCACCGGCGGCGTCGCGCACGATTTCAACAACCTGCTGACGATCATCCGCTCGTCCGTGGACTTCCTGCGCCGGCCCGACCTGCCGGAGGCGCGCAAGGCCCGCTACCTCGATGCCGTCTCCGACACGGTGGACCGCGCCGCCAAGCTCACCGGCCAGCTCCTCGCCTTCGCGCGCCGGCAGGCGCTGAAGCCCGAGGTGTTCCATGTCGGACAGAAGGTCCGCGGGATCGCCGACATGCTCGACACCGTGATCGGCGCCCGGGTCCGGGTGATCGCCGAGGTCCCGGACGAGCCCTGCCATATCCGGGCCGACGTCAGCCAGTTCGAGACCGCGCTGGTGAACATGGCGGTCAACGCCCGGGACGCCATGAACGGGGAGGGTACGTTGACCCTGCGGCTCGCAGGCGGGCGCACCATGCCGGCGATCCACGGGCATGCCGGGGCCGACACCGCCTTCGTGGCGGTGTCGCTGACCGATACCGGCGCGGGTATCTCGGAGGCCGACCTGGGCCGTCTGTTCGAGCCGTTCTTCACCACCAAGGAGGTCGGCAAGGGCACCGGCCTCGGGCTCAGCCAGGTGTTCGGCTTCGCCAAGCAGTCCGGCGGCAACGTCGACGTCACCAGCGCGCCGGGGCAGGGGGCGACCTTCACCCTGTATCTCCCGCAGGTCGAGGTCGATCGCCGGATCGACGAGGCGGAGGGCGTCCCGGCGACGATCTCGCCGCTCGGCACCGGGCAGCGTGTCCTGGTGGTCGAGGACAATGTCGAGGTCGGCCAGTTCGCCACCCAGATCCTGCAGGATTTGGGCTACGAGACCGTCTGGGCGGCCAACGCCGAGGCGGCGCTGGAGCGGCTCGGCCGGGACGGCGGCGGGTTCGAGGTGGTGTTCTCGGACGTGGTCATGCCGGGGATGGGCGGCTTGGCGCTCGCCCAGGAGTTGGCGCGCCGCCTACCCGAGCTGCCGGTTCTGCTGACCTCTGGCTACAGCCACGTCCTGGCCCAGGAGGGGACCCACGGCTTCGAGCTGTTGCACAAGCCTTATTCCGCCGACCAGCTCGGGCGCGTTCTGAGCCAGGTGCTCGGACGGCCGGCGCCGGCTTCGGCGGAGTGACGGCTGCGCCTTACGCCGCCGGCAGAACCGCGCCGGTCCCCGCGGTGCCGCAGGCGTGGCAGAACCGCTCGAAGGTGCTCTTGCGCTGTGTGCAGGCCGGGCAATCCTCGAATAGGCCGAGCCCGCAATGGGGGCAGAAATTCGTATTCGGATCGCCGAGCGCGACCGGCCGCTCGCAGCCCGGGCAAACTTTCTTGGCAAGCCGGGCCAGCGCCTGATCGGTGGCGATCTCGGTGCGGCGCTCTTCGTTGGGCCGTGCCTCGACCAGCGCCTGACGCGCGCGGTAGGCATGAAGGGCGTTGATCGCCGCCCGTCCGCCGACCAGCGTCACGGCCACGCCGACACCGTACTGCACGTAGCCGCCATAGCTCGGCATGTACGGGACCAACTCGACGAAGAACGCGAAGGCGGCGGCGAACGCGAAGCCCCAGACGAACGGCCAGTTGCGCGTTTTCCGCCGTTTCAGCAGCAGCCATCCGGCGAGCACCAGCAGCGGCAGGGTCAGGGCGAGCCGGTAGCCGAACACCCGGAGTTCCTGGCCTCGCTCGGCCGCCTCGAGCTTCTGCTGGGCCGCCGCGCGCAGTTCGCCGTCCACCCGGCTCTGGTCCTGCTCCCGCTCGGACAGCGTGCGTTGGGTCTCGGCAAGCCCGGCCAGCCGCTCCTCGATCGTCCGCTCGGCGTCCTTGAGCGCGTCGAGCTGCCGGGTGCGCGCGACGAGTCCGGGATCCTGGTCGACGCGCTGCGTCGCGTCGCGGGTCTTCAGCCAGTTGGCGAAGGTCTCGCGGGCGCCTTCCGAGGCTGCCTGAGCTGCATCGAGGGCGAGTTGGTCCCGCTCCGTCCGGCGCCGGCTGTCGTCCATCTCCCGGCGGATCTGCTTCAGCGCGTCGGTCGATGCCCGGGCCTGGTCGGATTCGAGGAACTGCTCGAGGGTGTAGTGCTGCTCCACCTGCGGCAGGTCACCGACGATCAGGGAGCCCAGCCCGATCAGAAACCAGGCGAACAGCAGCGCGACGAGCCAGAGGGCGAAGTTGAACCAGCGCTCGGACAATCGGGAACCAGCACGCACGCCGTCGACTCCACAGATCCCGTTACCGCCCGCCGAGCACGCGTCGGACAGACGACCGGGAGCGATGCCCGACCACCTTTCGGCCTGGCATCGCTCCGGTGTCGGCAAGCTCTAGCATAGGTCGGCCTCCGCCCAACCCGGTCGGGTGACGGAGCCGGCGGTCAGCGGGCCGGCGCTGTTCGCGACGCGCCGAGCTCCGCGCGTGCCCGGCCCGGAACGAGCGACAGGCCGGCCGATATCAGGGCGAACAGGATCAGCGGCGTCAGGCTCAGGGTGAAGCTGCCGGTTGCATCCTTGATCGCGCCGATCAGGTAGGGGCCTAGGAATCCGCCGAGGTTGCCCACAGCGTTGATCGCCGCGATGCTGGCAGCCGCCGCAGCCGGCGGCAGCTCCTCGGTCGCCAGGGCCCAGAACGGCCCCTTCAGCATGTAGACGCCGACTGCCGCGACGGTCAGCGCCCCGACCAGCGGAAGGATTCCAGTCAGGACGGTCCCGCCCGCCAACCCTGCGGCCAGGATCAGGAACGGGATGGCGAGGTGCCAGCGCCGCTCGCCAACTTGGTCACTGTGCCGCCCCCACAGGATCATTGCCACTGAGGCGACGCCGTAGGGCACGCTGTTTAGCAGGCCGGTCTCGAAATTGCCGAGGCCGTAGCTCTTGACGATCTGCGGGGTCCAGAAGGTCAGGCCGTAGCTGCTGGCGGTCGAGCCGAAATAGATGGCGGCGAACAGAATCAGCCGCCGATCGCGCAGCATCGTTCCGAGCGACGGCGAGGCGGCACCGCCGCTGCGCGCGGCGTTCCGGGCGGATTCTTCCTTCAGGCGTCCCTCCAGCCAGTCCCGCTCGGCCGGCGGGAGCCATTTCGCGTGGCGCGGCCCGTCGGGCAGGAACCACAGCACGGCCCCGGCCATCAGGATTGCGGGCAGGCCTTCCAGGATGAACAGCCACTGCCAGCCGCGCAGACCCCAGCCGTTCAGGCCGAGCAGCGCCCCGGAGATCGGCGAACCCAGGAACGACGAGATCGGGATCGAGATCATGAAGATGCCGACGATCCGTGCCCGGTAGGCCGAGGGGAACCAGTATGTGAGGTACAGGATCACGCCCGGGAAGAACCCGGCCTCGGCCACGCCCAGCAGGAAGCGCAGGGCAATGAACGACCAGGGCCCCTGAACCAGCGCCATGGCCATTGAGATGACGCCCCAGGTCGCCATGATCCGGGCGATCCAGAGCCGCGCCCCGAACCGCTCGAGCATCAGGTTGCTGGGTACCTCCATCAGGAAGTAGCCAAGGAAGAAAATGCCGGCGCCCCAGCCGAACAGCGTGGCGGTCAACCCGACATCGTGGTTCATCTGGATGGCTGCGAAGCCGACGTTCACGCGGTCCAGGAAGGACACGAAGTAGGCGAGGATCAGGAACGGCACCAGCCGCCACCCGATGCGCCGCATCGCCGACTGTTCGAGTTCAGACTCGGCCATGATGATCCTCCTCGGCGGCGGCTGTCTTCGAACCGCTCACGGGTGCAGACGCAGGCTCCGGGCGCACCGGCTCGGCGCTCCGGCGTCGGAGTTTTCGACATCGAAGAGGCGGGCGGCCGCGCGTGTCCAGTCGAACGGCGCGCCCCGGTCGTCCGGGCCGGAGCAGATGATGGACGGCATCAGGCCGCCGCAACGCAGCGCGTGCGGATCATCTCGGGTTTCCTCGCGGCCCGTCGGTTCGATCGCCGATCTTGGTCAGCCGATCTAACGCGAAAGCCCGATGATCGGAAGTCGTCGCCCGATGAAGACCTCCGATTTGTCGCCGGTTTACCGGATCGCGGCCGACGCCGGGACCCCCCCCGGATCGGGTGCATCCTCAGGCCGGCTTGCGTGCGCGGGTGGGCTTTGCCGCCGGAGCCTCGACCATCTGCGCGGTCTCGGAGGCGTGCTCGGTCGGCTTGCGGCGCTTGTGGCCGAGACCCGCGGTTCGGGCGAATTCGGCGCGCATGGCCGAGTAGTTGGCGGCGGTGGCCGGGTAGTCGCGCGGCAGCCCGAAACGCTCCCGATAAGCCTCGATGGTAAGGCCATGGCCGCTCAGGTGCCGCTTCAGGGTCTTGTACGGCTTGCCGTCGATGAAACTGATCAGCGCGTCGGGGGTGATCGACTTCCGGATCTGGCCGGGCGTGATCTTCCTGGTGTCCGGCTCGACGGGCGCGCCGGCCTGACCAAGCCCCGTGAGGGCTTCATGGACACGCGACAGAAGGGTCGCCAGTTCGGGCATCGGAACGGAGTTGTTGGATACGTATGCCGACACGATGTCGGCGGTCAGAGCAATGACATCGGTCTGATCGTCTTGCGGTAACGCGGTGTCGTCTTCCATGGGCAGCTCTCGCGAGGGCAATGCGCGATGAACATCGCTGTATCTGTCGGTAGTCAAGCGCTAAATCGCGCAAAACAAATGACGCCACGGGTTATCGACTGTTGTATCGACGGAATGCCAACATAGATTTGCAACGCTGTAACTGCGGGATGGCATTCCGCTGACCCAGCCCAACAGCTAGCGCATCGAGCCGACGGGCGCCCGCCGCGTGGCGGCCCGTTCGGGAAGTCTTAACGACCCTATGGTCTTTCGAAGCGTCGCTCCGGCTTCGAGGGGTACGAAGCCGAACGACAGGCGGGCCGAGCCCTGCCCTTCATGCTCGGCCCGCGCCCTTCTGCGTGGCAGCGCTCAGGCGTTGGCCGCGTGCCTAATCGGCGCTGGTTTCGATCCGCGCTTGATCGACGGCGCGGCGGCCGGGAACGTCGCGGCGGATCCGTATTCGGCACGGTAGGTCCGCTCCAGGGTCATCAGCGTACGCATCGGCGCCTCGGCCAGATCAAGCAGCCGTGCGTCTCGCCAGCGTTGCTTGGTCAGCTTCTTGCGGCTGAGCCAGCGCGGCCTCTCTTCCTCGACGAGCAGGACCAGCTTGCCCGTCCACGTTTTCCGAAACCAGAACCGCCCCGTGAGCTTGCCTGCGCCGAACATGGCAGCACCTCGCATGAGAGTCCGGAACGACAACGCCCCCGAAACTCGGCGGTTTCCCTGTCACCCGCTGGTGCGGGCCTGGAGGCGCCGGTCCACCCAGGATGCCAACCCGAGGCCCACAATGCCGCCCACCAGCGCCGCTGCCGCCTTCACGAGGAAGTCGTCAAACCGGCCGTGACGCGTACCCGTGAGGGCCTGCCCGGCTTCCAGCCCGCCGGCCAGCAGCACGGCTCCGAGCAGGATCCACGGCCAGCGCCGCGGGTAGCCCAGGGTCAGAAGAAGGCCGGCCAACGCGTAGGCGGCCGCCCGCTCGAAGCTGGGATTGGCCGTCACCACCGGACGGAGGCCGATCGGCACTAGCGTGATGGCAACGATCGCCGCCACCAGGATCCAGGCCGCGACCCGCACGAGGCCCAGGATCCGCTTCTCCACCATGCGCCGCATATTCCGTAACCCTTTGCCGAGCCTCCGGCTTACAGGGCCTCAGGGCCGGAAACTGTTGCAGTTCGGCGGCCACGACCGGGAAAGCCGATACTGCAAGTCCAGCGGACGGTACGCGCGGCGTCGGAGGCTTGGCGCCTCATCCGAGTGGGTGGCATCTGATGGCGTGGTGTTGCTTGTTCGTTCTAGGCGCCAAGCCATCGAATCAGGCATAGAGGCGTCATGCGCCCGCCCGTGCTCAGCCTCCTCGCGATGCTTGTCCTGATCGACGCGGGGTCGGCCGCCATGGCGGGGGCGCCCGATCCGCGTGTGCTCGAACGGGCGTGGCATCGCTGCCTGCGGGAATCCTACGCCCATCAGCCGCCCGGTCAGAGCCGGGCCGGGGACGAGCGCAACGCCCTCGACGAATGCAAGGTGCAGGAGGACGCGTTCGTGGCGTCGCTCATGGCAGCAGGGCCTGCGCAGGATGGCCGGGCCGGGACCGTCTGGGCCCGGACCTGGGCGGCCTTCGTGGAACCACTCACCGCCTGGATCGGCGGTCTTCGGCGTTGAGCCCGGGCCGATGCGTGCCGGTCAGGAGGTCGACCACTCGCGCTTCACCTCATCGGCCGGCCGATCGAGATGGACCTTGCCGCCCTCGACGGCCCGAACGAAGTCGAGCGGGATGTAGTGGTGGAGGCCACCCGCTGCCGCATCGCGCTTGGTCAGTTTGATCTCGCCTTTGTCGATGTGGTCGACGGTGCCGACATGGGCCCCGTCCGAGCCGACGACCTCGGCGTGTTCCTGGATCTGCGCAGCGTCGACCATCGTCGTCCTCCCTGTAAAGCCGTGAAACGATGCCCTGCTCAGAGCGGTTCCTGACTGCGCTATTCAGGCTCAGGCCGGGCTTTCGCGGAGGCCGCGTTCGGGATGCGTGCCGCAGGGTCGCACCGTGCAGACGTGACCGAACCGGCCTTCGCCTGGACCGTTGGACCGCCATGACCGATCCGACAGCCGCATCACTGGACCAAGTTGCCGACGCCCGGCGACACGAGATGGCCACCGAGCACCTTCTGTTCGGCACGATCCGCTTCCTCGCACAGCGCCACCCGGAACTGCTGGACGAGCTGGACGCGAGCCTGTCGCACCTGTGGGATCGCACAGAAGGTGAGGCGCGCGACGACGAGGCCGTGCGCAAGATCGCCAGCCGCATCATCAAGAGCCTGCGCGCAGAAAGCTAGCCGCGCCAGATCGGCCACCTGCCCGCGGCCGATCTACGCGACGATGCGTTTCGAGAGCACGTGACCGAAGGCTGTCAGCGCGTGCAGCCGATGCAGATGCCGCGGGTGATCGCATCGTTGCGCTGTTCGCCCGGGCCCCTCCGCTCGATGCTGCCCGTCTCGCTGGGACCGAGCGCACTTGGGTTGGGAACCGTCTGCCCGGTGGCCGCCGTGTGCGGGGCCTTGGCGGCGGTGGCCGGGCCGCCACCCGTCCCCGTCTGGCTGATGGATTGTGCCCAGCCTGGCTGAATGCCGAGGGCAAGAACGACGACGGTCGCGATCTTCAAAGGCGCGCGCATGACAACCTCCCTGCGCTTTCTTCTGCGTGGAACTGACGCACTTGTCGGGCGAAAGTTCCGCCATTTCGCGTCTCAGGCGCCCGACTTCAACCGTTCGGAGCGTCTGCCTCGAGGTCGTGCGTGGCCCCCCTCAGGACTTCGCCATCCGGCGTATCGGGTAAGTCCTATTGAGGGTTGCCGACCTCACAAGATTACCCGTCACTGCCACGGTCACGATCCAGGGGCTCACCATGAACCCGACCGTCAAGGCTGTGTTGCTGAACGAGCGGGCGACTGTCCTCTCCGCCATCGCGGCCCGTGAGGGGACCGTCTCCGACCTCCTCGTCCAGTTGAACGGCGTAGAGAACGATATCTGGCGGTTGCGTCACCGCCTCATCGACCTGGAAGCCTATCTGGTCGGCCAGCGGATCGACCTGCCGGCGGATCCGACCGACGCGGAAGCGGCTGCCCCATGCCTCGACGCGGTGGCGACTCCGGCATCCGGCCTGCCGGCGTGCAAGCCCCTCGACGATTTCGTGCGCCACAGGTCCGGCAAGCGGAAGGTCCTCGCCAGCGCCGCACCACGCCGCATCGAGGATGCGAGCCGCTCGGCCTGAGGCTTCCACGCGGATCGGCGCGGCTTGATCGAGGCGGAGCGGCGACAGGGTTCCCGCTGGTCACGGCCTTTTACCGGAAAGCCTGACCCGGTTCCTCGCAACCATCGTGTCGCGTCGCCGCCCGTATGGGCTATCGATCGCAATGGCGATATCCTGGTTGCCGCGGTCGCCCTGGCGATCTTCGCATGGGCCGGAGGACACGGTGTCCCGGCATGCCGAGCTACCTCGGCCCGGGGCAGGGCGTGAGCTTTGTGAAGACCCGGCTCATGGTCGTTCGGATCGCCGATGCAGCTATCGCCGGGATTGCCGAGACCCCCATCCTGGGGCCTATCTGGGCCCTACGAGGATCCGAAAGAGGTGAGGGATGGGCAACCGGGATGGTGCCGGCGCGTCGAATGCACGGATCGCAGAGGTCCAGCGCCTCGCGACCGCCCTGGCTGCCCGGGTGCGATACGCCCAGCTGGTTCAGCGGCCGATCTTCGAGGAGCAGGTCAACGCCCTGGTCGGCGCGGCGCGGCTGCTCGATGAGGAGAGGGTGCCCTGGCCGCCCATGGTGGAGGAGGTGCTGATGGAGTTGGCCAAGTCGCTGGACAGCTCCGGGGATACCGATACGCCCGCGGAGCCCTGAGGCCGAGACGGCAGGCCGACCGCTCCGCGGTCAGCCGAAATCACCGAGCCAGAGCAGCGAGCGGCGCAGGCGTGCGGTGCCGTCCTGAGCGAACCAGAGCCCGTGCGCGAAGACGACCGCTTCGGGCTTGAGGGCCACGAGATCCGCCGCGGCCCGGGCCGCGTCGCGCCGGCGCAACTTGATCACGAGGCGCAGATAGGGCGGCGGCTTCCCCTCCGGTGCGGTCATGCCGGCCAGCCGCAGCAGCGGGCGCAGGACCGCCGGCATCTTCGCCGGTTCCAGGTTCAGAACGAGGTCGGTGAGCACCAGCGTCCGGCTGCGCCCGTGGAAAAAGGCGACCTCGCGGAAGCCGAGGCCGCCCGGCACCACCTGCTGGCGCAGGTCCGCCTGCCATTCGGGCGGCGCCGCGTCCCCCAGCACGCGGTCGATCCGCAGGCCGGAGCGGCGGACCTGTCCGCGCTGGCGCAAGTTGGGCGCCGCCCAGGTCAGCGCCTCCGGACACTGGTTCTGCCAGTCCTTCAGGAAGGTCCAGTGCGCGATGTTCGGTGCGACGAGGTGGCGGATCGGCCCCACTGCCTCGATCGCCCGATGCAGCGCCGCGTCGTAGCGGGTCGGCGAGTGCAGCCACAGGCTGCCGTCGCCGAGCCGGACCACCGTCATCCGCACCGGCAGCGGGAGTCCCAGGACCCGCAAGGGCCCGCTGTCGACGATCCAGACGCCCTCGGCGACCGGCTTGAGCACGTCGAGGGGTGGATAGGTTGCTTCAGGCAAGGCCCGGTTCTCTCGGCTGCCTCCGGCTGTGCGGCCGGAAAGGGAGGCAACCGCCGCGGCGCATCGGGTTTCCCGGATGGATCGCCGCAGCCCGATATCTCAGGTCAGGCCTGGAGATAGGTGGGCGCCGCGATGGGCCGGGCCGGGAGGGCGCGCCACAGGGCGATGCCGAGGCCCAGGAGGGTCAGGAGATCGCAGGTCAGCCCGAACACGGAGCCGACGAGGAGGTTGTGGCCGGCCCAGCACAGGGACGCGCCCAGGAACAGCAGGCGCATCGTCTGGGGCGCGGCTTGCAGGCGCGCGGCCGTCGCCAGCAGGGTGCCGACCGCCGCGCAGGCGGAGGGCGTCCCGTTCCAGGTGGTGATCGTCAGCCAGGCCGCCAGCAGGGTGGTGGCGGCGAACAGGGGGTGGACCCAGCCGGTCCGGCTCGGTGCGCCGAGGCAGGTCAGGGAGACCAGGCTCTGCACCACCGCGATGGCGCACATCGCGGCGCCGGTGAGCGCGCCGAGCGTCAGGTAGTGGGCGCCGAAGCAGGCGGCGCAGGCCGCCGATCCGGCAAGCATCCATGGACGGCGCGGCATCAGGCCGGCAAGGAATCCCAGGGTCAGGCCCAGGGATCCGAAGATGTCGAGATGGGTCCCGGCAAGGTCATACCAGGCGAATACGGTGTCGGCGGCAATCATCGGTCGCGCTCAGCCGGCGCGGATGCGCCGTTTCCGCCGAATGCGCTAGATTCGCATGGTAATCAGATGGTTAACGAGAAATCGCCCGATGATCACGACCCTGCGAGGGTGGCGAAACAGCCGCAGGGGCCGCTCGCCATGATCGACCAGAGACATCAAGTATTGGTGACTCAATAACCAAAGAATAACATAGGTTATTGCCGAGATGTCCTGGGATAAATCCGGGAACAACGCCGGATGACGCCGGTTGCCGGGGTATTCATCCGGATGCGACCGGTGCCGATCCAGGCCGCGGGGCGTCCGCCCCTGCCGTCCTGCGGCGACCCGACCCGACGTGCCGATGCAGCTTTCCATCCCGGATATCCGTCGCCCGATCGCCGTCCCGGCCCGGCACCGCGCGCCCGGCGGGGC
>NZ_VRVD01000410.1:0-4252 GCF_008040015.1 Methylobacterium sp. WL18
AGCGCGACCTCGCCGACGCGGCCATCGATCCGAACGCGCCGGCGCTCACCGACGACGACGTTACCGCACAGGTCGAGGAGGAGCGCCGCATCGCCGCCGAGGCCGGGCGCCGGGCTGCCATCCCGATCGCCCCGCAGATCCTGCTGTCGCGTACGCTCCAGCAGGGCGCCGGCGGCGACGCCGAGGGTGCCGCCGCCAAGGACGCCAACCCGTTCAAGGCGATCGAGGTGCTGGTCGTCCCCGAGAACGTCACCAAGGTCGCGAAGGTCGAGCTCAAACCGAACGAGGCGCCACTCGTGGAGGAGCGCGACGTCGCGTTCAAGCGGGGCGACACCCTTGAGACCCTTCTGAAGGCCACCGGCATGGCCGGCGACGAGCAGATCCGCGCGATCGTCGCCGCGCTGGGGGGCAAGACCCGCACCGCCGCCCTGACCGAGGGGCAGCAGATGCGCGTGCAGGTCGCCCCCGGCCCACGTCCCGGCGACCCCCGCCAGGTCACCCGTGTGGTGCTGTACGGCGAGAGCGGCATCGAGGGCATTGCCGCCCTCAACGACCGCAACGCCTTCGTGTCGGTGACGCCCCCGACCGAGGACGCCCCCTCCGCCAAGTCGCAGCCGCAGGCCGAGGCCGGCGAGGACGAAGACGAGGATTCGGGCTCGGGGCCGCGGCTGTATCAGAGCCTCTACGAGACGGCCGCGCGCCACGACCTGCCGCGCGCCACGGTCGAGGACATCGTCCGGGTGTTCAGCTACGACCTCGACTTCCAGCGCCGCATCGCCAGCGGCGACGGCCTGGACGTGTTCTACACCTACGACGACGACGCGTCCGCCGACCGTCCGGACCTGCTCTACGCGGCGCTGACCCTCGGCGGCGAGACCCGCAAGGTCTACCGCTTCCAATCCCCGGATGACGGCACGATCGATTACCTCGACGACCAGGGGCGATCCCTCAAGAAATTCCTGCTGCGCAAGCCGATCCCGGACGGGATCATGCGCTCCGGCTTCGGCTACCGCCGCCACCCGATTCTCGGCTATGCCAAGCTGCACACCGGCGTCGACTGGGCGAACCCGATCGGGACTCCGATCGCCGCGGCGGGCAACGGCGTGGTGATCCGAGCCGAGATGACCTCGGGCTACGGCAACCGGGTCGAGATCCAGCACGTCAACGGCTACGTCACGACCTACAATCATATGTCGCGGTTCGGCCGGGGCGTGAAGGAAGGGGTCCGGGTCCGTCAGGGGCAGATCATCGGCTATCTCGGCTCCACCGGCCTCTCCACCGGGCCGCACCTCCATTACGAGGTGATCATCAACGGCCACTTCGTCGATCCGATGAAGATCCGCGTTCCCCGCGGGCGCGAGCTGGACGGGCGGATGCTGAGCGAGTTCAAGCGCCAGCGCGAGCAGATCGACGCGACCATGCTGAAATCGAAGAGCGCCACGGCGCTGGCGCAGCGCGACGCCGCCGTGCGCTGAACGCGCCGGACGCCCGTTATCCGAACCCGAGCCGCGCCCGGATCTGTTCTGGCGTCAGCCCCGCCTGCCTGAGGTCGGCCAGGCTCAGCGAAGCGCGGGATTTGGCGAGCTTCTCTCCCCCCGGATCCAGGATCAGCCGGTGGTGACGGTAGCGCGGGACCGGAAAATCGAGCAGGTGCTGCAGCAGGACGTGCAGGTCGGTGGCCGCTTCCAGGTCCTGGCCGCGTACCACGTGGGTGATCCCCTCCTGCGCGTCGTCGTGGACGACGGCGAGGTGATAGCTGGTGGGCACGGCCCGGCGGGCGATCACGGCATCGCCCCAGCGCGCCGGAGCAGCCTGGACCCATCGCGTGCCGGCTTCGTCGAAGGCGGTGTAGCCCAGCCGGTCGCCGGCGATGCGCAGGGCGGCTTCCATGTCGAGGCGCCAGGTATGCGGCGCGTTCCCGGCAAGACGCCCGGCCACCCTCGCGGGATCGAGTCTGCGGCAGGTTCCGGGATAGAGCGGTGCGCCGTCGGGGTCGTGCGGGTGCCCTTCCAAGGCGCCGGCCTGCGCGCGGATCTGGCCGCGCGAGCAGAAGCAGGGATAGGCCAGGCCCCGGTCGATCAGGCCATCGAGGACCGCCCGGTAGGCGTCCATGTGTCGGGATTGGTGCCGCACCGGCTCCGGAAAGGTCAGGCCCAGCCAGGCGAGGTCGGCGACGATCGCCTCCACCAGCTCCGGCTTCGAGCGGACGGGATCGATGTCCTCGATCCGCAGGCGGCAGAGGCCGCCCATCCGCCGGGCGAGGTCGGCGTTGAGCAGGGCCGAATAGGCGTGGCCGAGGTGGAGCCGTCCGTTCGGGCTCGGCGCGAAGCGGAGGACCGGCGCGCCCGTGCTCACCCGTCCCGGTGACGCAGGCAATGCGGGGTGCCGGTCTGGCAGGCGATACCCGGAAGCGAGCAAGCCGGCCCCTCCGCCAGCCGCTGGCAGACCCGGCAGCCGTCGGTCCATTCCAGGCAGGCGGGGTCGTCGGCGACCGAACGTGCCGGCGCCGGGTGGCGGGCGGGCAAGAGCGCGCCGAGCAGGACCGTGGCGACCATGAGGATCACGACGCCCCAGGCGGCAAGGGCGCCGTTCGAGGAACGCGGTGCGGGCGACGTGGTGGGCGCTGTCGACATGGTCGTCCTGTTGGCGCGGCCGGTGCGCTCCTGTCAACGCGGGCGTGGCCCGGTCAGGCGGCCCGCGCGGTCCGGTCCTCCAGCAGGCCCGGAAGCAGCTTCAGATTGAGCGGCTTGGCAAGGAACCCGTCGAAGCCCGCCTCGCGCGCGGCGATCTCGTCCTCGCGGCCGGCATTGGCAGTGAGGGCGACGAGGTGCAGCCGGGGACCCTGCCCCGCGGCTTCCGCGGCCCGGATGCAGCGGGCGGTCTCGTGGCCGTCGAGGCGCGGCATACGGATGTCGATCAGCGCGAGATCGAACGGTCCGGCCGTTGCCAGCCGCTCGAGCGTCTCGACGCCGTCGACGGCGTGGACCACCTCGGCGCCGAGGCGCTCCAGCGCGCGGGTCGCCAGCAGGGCGTTGATCGGGTTGTCCTCGGCGAGCAGGACCCGCTGGCCGGTCCCGGTCCTCACCGGGGCCGGGGCCGGAATGGCCGTGGATTCGATCGTCGGCGGCGGGGCGAGCAGCCGCTCGAACAGCGAGCGGGCCCGGACCGGCTTGATCAGGTATCCGTCGAAGCCCGCGGCGCCCGGCGCCCCGAAGCCGCGGCGGTCGAAGGGCGACAGCAGGACCAGGCTGCAGCGCACCCCGCAGGCATGGGCGGCGTCGGCGATCTGGCGGACCGCCGCGTCTCCCAGCGCCCGGTCGGCCAGCACCGCGTCGAAGGCCGCACCCGACAGGGCGTCGAGGCCATCCTCGAGGGTTCCGACGATCACCGTCGCGGCGCCCGCCCGGGACAGGCTCCGGGCGAGGTACGGAGCCTGATAGAGCGAGTCGGCCACGATCAGGCAGCGCCGTCCTTCGAGCCGCGGCAGCGCGGCCAGGTCGGCGCGCTCGGCCTCGGCTTCCGGCAGCGGCAGGACGACCTGGAAGGTCGAGCCACGCCCGATCCGCGAATCCGCCTCGATCCGTCCGTCCATGCCGGTGACCAGGCGGCGGGTGATGGCGAGACCCAGGCCGGTGCCTTCGTGGCTCCGGCTGGCGCTGCCGTCGCCCTGCTCGAACTCCTCGAACAGGGCCGGCAAGCGTTCCTCCGGGATGCCGGGTCCGGTATCGGAAACGGCCAGGACCACCTCCCCTCCCCCGCCCGGCATGCGGACGAAGGTCAGGCTCACGCCGACGCCCCCGCGCTCCGTGAACTTGATGGCGTTGCCGGCGAGGTTGATCAGGATCTGACGGACGCGGTCCGCATCGCCGACGAGCGCGCGGGGGAAATCTTCGGTGACGTCGAGGGCGATCTCGATGCCCTTGTCCTGGGCCCGCGGGGCCAGCAGCTCCACGACGCTCTCGGCCAGAGCCGGCAGATCGAACGGCTCGGCCGCGAGGTCGAGGCGCCCGGCCTCGATCCGCGAGAAGTCGAGCACGCCGTCGATCAGCCCGAGCAGCGCCTGTCCGCTGGTCCGCACGGCCTCCACATAGGTCCGCTGCTCCAGGTCGAGGGCGGTGCCGAGCACGAGGTCGGCCATCCCGAGGATGCCGTTCAGGGGCGTCCGCATCTCGTGGCTGACGGTGGCGAGGAAGCGCGACTTCGCCACGCTGGCGGCCTCGGCGCGCTCGAGGGCGGCGTCGCGGCTGCGCAG
>NZ_VRVD01000411.1:0-4243 GCF_008040015.1 Methylobacterium sp. WL18
GCCGGGCGCACCGGGCTCTCGGCCTGGGGCTCGGCCCCGCGCAGGGCCTGCTGCACCAGGCTGTCGGCCCGGTCGCCCATCTCCGGCAGGGCGGCCTCGAGCTTCGAGACCATCTTGGGCGTCCAGAACGCCGTGATGTGCTTGTGCACCCCGGCCACCGCCTCGTCCTCCGGGTAGGACCGGAAGAACGTGGCGATCTGGTTCGCCATCCGGAGGAGCTTGTCCTCCTGGGTCTGTGCGCTCATCGATTCACTCCGCCGCGTCGAGGCGCTGGGCGATGCGCGTCAGCGAGAAATCCTCCTCGTAGAACTTCGCCTGCCAGTCGGACGGCCGGTTTGTCCGCCGGATCTGCACCGCCGTGACCTTGTACTCGGGACAGTTGGTCGCCCAATCCGAGTAGTCGGTGGTGATCACGTTGGCGCCGGTCTTGGCGTGGTGGAACGTGGTGTAGACCACGCCGGGCTGCATCCGCTCCGAGACCTTGGCCTTCAGGGCGATGTCGCCGGACCGGCTCTCCAGGGAGACCAGGTCGCCGTCGACGATGCCGCGCAGTTCCGCGTCGAACGGGTGGATCTCCAGCACGTCCTCCTCGTGCCAGCGCGAGTTCTCGGTGCGCCGGGTCTGCGCGCCGACATTGTACTGGGACAGGATCCGGCCCGTGGTCAGGATCAGCGGGAACTTCGCCCCCGTGCGCTCCTCGGTGGCCACGAACTCGGTGATCATGAACCGGCCCTTGCCGCGGACGAAGCGGTCCACGTGCATCATCGGCGTGCCGAGCGGCGCCTTCTCGTTGCAGGGCCACTGCACCGAGCCCAGCTCGTCGAGCTTGGCGTAGGACACGCCGGTGAAGCTCGGAGTCAGGCCGGCGATCTCGTCCATGATCTGGGACGGGTGGCTGTACTCCATCTTGTAGCCCAGAGCATTGGAGAGCAGCACCGTGCCCTCCCAGTCACCGTAGCCGCCCATCGGGGGCATCACCTTGCGGACGCGGGAGATGCGACGCTCGGCGTTGGTGAAGGTGCCGTCCTTCTCGAGGAACGAGGCGCCTGGCAGGAAGACGTGGGCGTATTTCGCGGTCTCGTTCAGGAACAGGTCCTGGATGACGATGCATTCCATCGCCTTGAGGCCGGACGTGACGTGGTGCGTGTCGGGATCCGACTGCGCGATGTCCTCGCCCTGGATGTAGAGGCCCTTGAAGCTGCCATCGACGGCCTCGTCCAGCATGTTGGTGATGCGCAGGCCCGGCGCGCCGTCGAGCTTGGCGCCCCAGAGGGCCTCGAAGCTCTCACGGGTGGCGTCGTCCGAGACGTGGCGGTAGCCGGTGAACTCGTGCGGGAACGAGCCCATGTCGCAGGAGCCCTGGACGTTGTTCTGGCCGCGCAGCGGGTTCACGCCGGCCCCGAGCTTGCCGATGTTGCCGGTGGCCATGGCGATGTTGGCCATGCCCATCACCATGGTCGAGCCCTGGCTGTGCTCGGTGACACCGAGGCCGTAGTAGATGCCGGCCGCGCCGCCCGTGGCGTAGAGCCGGGCGGCAGCCCGAACCTCCGCCGGGTCGAGGCCGGTGAACGATTGCTGGTTCTCGGGCGAATGCCGCTCCTCGGCGATGAACCGGGCCCAGGACTCGAACTCGGCGAGGTCGCAGCGCTCGCGGACATACGCTTCGTCGATCAGCCCCTCGGTGACGATGACGTGCGCCAGCGAATTGATGAAGGCGACGTTGGAGCCGGGCTTCAGGGGCAGGTGGTGATCGGCCTTGATGTGGGGCGACTTCACCAAGTCGATCTTGCGCGGATCGGCGACGATCAGCTTGGCGCCCTCGCGCAGGCGCTTCTTCATGCGCGAGCCGAAGACCGGGTGCCCGTCGGTCGGGTTGGCGCCGATCACCAGGATCACGTCGGACTGCTCGACCGACTTGAAGTCCTGGGTGCCGGCCGAGGTGCCGAGCGTCGACATCAGCCCGTAGCCGGTGGGCGAGTGGCAGACGCGGGCGCAGGTGTCGACGTTGTTGTTGCCGAAGGCGGCGCGCACGAGCTTCTGGACGAGGTAGGCCTCCTCGTTGGTGCAGCGCGACGAGGTGATGCCGCCGACCGAATCCTTGCCGTAGGTCGCCTGGATCCGCTTGAACTCGGAGGCGGCGTGGCCGATCGCCTCCTCCCAGGACACTTCGCGCCACGGATCCGTGATCTTGGCGCGGATCATCGGCTTGGTGATGCGGTCCTTGTGGGTGGCGTAGCCGTAGGCGAAGCGGCCCTTGACGCAGCTATGGCCCTCGTTGGCCTTGCCGGCCTTGTACGGCACCATGCGGACGACGCGGGTGCCCTGCATCTCGGCCTTGAAGGAGCAGCCGACGCCGCAATACGCGCAGGTCGTCACCTCCGCGTGCTCGGGCTGGCCGAACTCGTGGATCGACTTCTCCTGCAGCGTGGCCGTGGGGCAGGCCTGCACGCAGGCGCCGCAGGAGACGCACTCCGACTCCATGAAGTTGGTCGGGCCCGCCGCCACGCGGCTGTCGAAGCCGCGGCCCGCGATGGTCAGCGCGAAGGTGCCCTGCACCTCCTCGCAGGCGCGGACGCAACGGTTGCAGACGATGCACTTCGACGGATCGTAGGTGAAGTACGGGTTCGACTCGTCCTTGGGCAGGTACTTCTCGGCGCTCGGCACGACATGGTTGTCGCCCTCGTAACCGTAGCGGACGTCGCGCAGGCCGACGACGCCGGCCATGTCCTGCAATTCGCAATCGCCGTTGGCCGCGCAGGTCAGGCAGGTCAGCGGGTGATCGGAGATGTAGAGCTCCATCACGCCCTTGCGGAGCTTGTGGAGCTTGTCGGTCTGCGTGCGCACGACCATGCCGTTCTCGGCCGGGGTGGTGCAGGAGGCCGGCGTCCCGCGCCGTCCCTCGATCTCCACGAGGCAGAGCCGGCAGGAGCCGAACGGCTCCAGGCTGTCGGTGGCGCACAGCTTCGGGATCTGCGTGCCGGCATGCATCGCCGCCGCCATCACCGAAGTGCCGGCCGGCACGGTCACGTCCATGCCGTCGATCGTCAGGGTGACGGTCTGCTCCGCCACGCGGATTGGCGTGCCGTAGTCGATCTCCTTGATCAGGCCCATCGACGTCTCCTTCACTCGGCCGCGACCGGCAGATCGCCGGCGCGCCTGAAATCTTCAGGGAAGTGGGTGATCGCGCTCATCACGGGCATCGGCGTGAGCCCGCCCATGGCGCAGAGCGACCCATCGGTCATGACCTCGCAGAGGTCCTCGATCAGCTTCAGGTTCGTCTCCGGCCGGATGCCGGCGATGACCTTGTCCATGGTCTCGACGCCCCGGGTCGCGCCGATCCGGCAGGGGGTGCACTTGCCGCAGGATTCGGTGGCGCAGAACTCGAAGGCGAAGCGGGCTTGGCTCGCCATGTCGACGGTGTCGTCGAACACCACGATGCCGCCGTGGCCGACGAGGCCCTTCTTGGCCGCCATCGCCTCGTAGTCGAGGGGCGTGTCGAGCAAATGGTCGGGGAAGTAGGCCCCGAGCGGCCCGCCGACCTGCACGGCCCGGACCGGCCTCCCCGAGCGGGTGCCGCCGCCGTAATCCTCGATCACCTCGCGCAGGGTCACCCCGAAGGCGAGTTCGATCAGGCCGCCGTGCTTGATGTTGCCGGCAAGCTGGATCGGCAGCGTGCCGAGCGAGCGGCCCATGCCGTAATCGGCGTAGGCTCCGGCGCCGTTCTCGAGGATCCACGGCACGGCCGTAAAGGTCATGACGTTGTTGACGAGCGTCGGCTTGCCGAGGAAGCCCTTGAGCGCCGGGATCGGCGGCTTGGCCCGCACGATGCCGCGCTTGCCCTCCAGGCTCTCCAGCAGCGACGTCTCCTCGCCGCAGATATAGGCGCCCGCCCCGAGCCGGACCTCCAGGTGGAAGGCCTTGCCCGAACCCAGGATATCGGCGCCGAGCACGCCGGCCTCGATGCCGTTGGCGATCGCCTCCTTCAGGGTGGCGAAGGCCTGCGGGTATTCGGAGCGCAGGTAGATGTAGCCCCGGGTCGCGCCGGTCGCGATCGCCGCGATGGTCATGCCCTCGATGAGGTTGAAGGGGTCGCCCTCCATCATCATCCGGTCGGCGAAGGTGCCGGAATCGCCCTCGTCGGCGTTGCAGACGACGTATTTCTGCTCGCCCTTGGCGAGCATCACGGTGTTCCACTTGATGCCGGCCGGGAAGCCGGCGCCGCCGCGGCCGCGCAGGCCGGATT
>NZ_VRVD01000412.1:0-4242 GCF_008040015.1 Methylobacterium sp. WL18
CCGGCCCGCAGGGCGAGGCGGCGAAGCTGGCGCGCGTCGAGGGGCGCGTCGGTGGCGAGGATCATGATAATCGAGCCCTTCTCCGGGGGCTCCGCCACGGATTCGGGCTCCCCGCCGGCCACCCGAAGCTGGGCGGCGAGCGGCGCGCCGCAGACACGGATCTGGGATGGCTTGCCGAAATTCGATAGGACGAGCGAGCCCAGCGTGAACCGGCCCTGCGCGCGCGTGCGGACCCGCCGGGAGGCGGTGCCGATGCCGCCCTTGAGCCCGAAGCTTGACATCCCGCGCCCGGCCCCGACCGACCCTTCCGCGACGGCGGCGCCGGCCGCGTCCAGGGCGTCGTGGTAATGCGACGCCTCCACAGCCATGCGCTGAAGGTCGTTAAGGTAGCCGTCGTTGCACTCGAAGACGAGCGGGTTCAGCGTCGGCAGCGCGCGCCCGATCTCCGGATTGGCAGCGATCGCTGCGCGGATCTGGGCGGCGGCCACCGCCGGCACCGCGAAGGTGTTGGTCAGGGCGATCGGCGTCTCCAGCACACCGAGCTCCTCGACTTGCATCAGGCCGACGGACTTGCCGAAGCCGTTCAGCACGACGCCGGCCGCCGGAACGCGGTCCCGGTAGGGATCGCTGCCGTGCGGCCGCACGACCGTGACGCCAGTCTGCACGTCGCCCTCGGCCAGCGTGCAATGACCGACTGTCACGCCCGGGACGTCGGTGATGGCGTCGCGCTGACCCCTCGGCAGGCTGCCGACGCGAGGCGCTGGGCGCGGGGGGGCGGCCGGCGTCACAGGCGGTCGATCTTCGGGTCGAGAGCGTCCCGGAGGCCATCCCCGAGGAGGTTGAAGGCTAGCACCGTGAAGAAGATCGCCAGGCTCGGGAACAGCGCGACGTGCGGCGCCGAGACCATGTCGGCGCGGGCCTCGTTCAGCATGGCGCCCCATTCAGGCGTCGGCGGCTGCGCGCCCATGCCGAGGAAGGACAGACTCGCAGCCGTGATGATCGAGGTACCCAGCCGCATTGTGAAGTAGACCACAATGCCCGAGATCGTGCCCGGCAGGATGTGGCGCAGGATGATCGTCCGGTCGGGAGCGCCGATGCTTCGCGCGGCCTCGATGTAGGTGCTGTTCTTCAGGACCAGGGTCGTGCCGCGCACGAGGCGCGCGAAGGCCGGGACGCTGAAGACCGACACCGCCACGACGACGTTGACGAGCCCGGAGCCGAGGATGGCGACGACGCCGAGCGCCAGCAAGATGCCCGGGAAGGCGAACAGCACGTCGGACATGCGCATGACGATCCGGTCCCACCAGCCGCCGTAGTAGCCCGCCAGGAGACCGAGCACGGTCCCGACGAGGCCGCCGACTGCGACCGAGAGGAATCCGGTCGCCAGGGATATCCGCGCGCCTTCGACGATGCGGCTCAGGATGTCGCGCCCGAGGGGATCGACGCCGAGCCAGTGCGCGAGCGACGGGCCCTCGTTGATCCGGTCGTAGTCGAAGTCGTTGACCGGGTCGTACGGCACGATCCACGGGGCCAGCACGGCCACCACGACCAGCAGGCCGATGAAGCCCAAGGCGACGACGGCGACGCGCTGGCGCCGGAACTTGCGCCAGAATTCCGACCACGGCGTCCGGATGCCGGTGGGGACGGGCGCGACGGTGGGGGCGGCGGGGACGAGGATGTCAGTCACAGCCGGCTCACCTGTAGCGGATGGTCGGGTTGATGAAGCCGTAGAGCACGTCCACGACCAGGTTAATCAGGATAAACTCCAGCGAGAACAGCAGGACCAAGGCCTGGATCACCGGATAATCGCGCTGGTTGACGGCATCGACAAGCAGGCGGCCCATGCCGGGCCAGTTGAACACCGCCTCCACGACGATCGAGCCGCCCAGCAGGAAGCCGAACTGCAGGCCCATCATAGTCACGACCGGGATCAGGGCATTGCGCAGGCAGTGCTTGGCGATGACAACGCGCTCCTTGAGGCCCTTGGCGCGGGCGGTTCGCACGAAATCCTCGCCGATGACCTCCACGAAGGCCGCGCGGGTGAAGCGGGCCATCACGGCGGCCACGGCCGCGCCCAGCGTCAGCGACGGCAGCACGTAGTGCCGCCACGTGTCGGCACCGACGGTGGGCAGCCAGCCGAGTTCCACCGAGAAGATTTGCATCATGAGGATGCCGAGCGCGAAGGCGGGGAACGAGATGCCGGACACGGCGAGCGTCATCCCGACCCGGTCGGGCCATTCGTTGCGGTAGACCGCCGAGACGATGCCGATGATCAGCCCGAAGGCGACCGCCCAGGCCATGCTGGTGAGGGTGAGTAGGAGGGTTGGCAGGAAGCGCTCGCCGATCTCGATCGAGACCGGGCGGCGGGTGCGGATCGAGACGCCGAGATCGCCGCGGGCGAGGTTGGCGAAGTAGCGCACGAACTGTTCCGGCAGGGGCCGGTCGAGGCCGAGCTCTGTGCGCACCAGGGCCACCGTCTGGGCGTCCGCATCCTGCCCAGCCGCCAGCCGGGCCGGATCACCGGGCAGCAGGTGGACGAACAGGAAGACCAGCACCGAGACGATCAGCAGCGTCGGCAGCAGCCCGAGGAGTCGCTTGAGCAGGAAAATCAGCATAGGTTCGCGCCCGGGATCCGGGGTTTCCGTGAAGCGATCGCGCGGGCCCGCCGCGCCGGGCCGGCTAACGATCGGGCCAGCCGGCGCAGGGTCCGCGATTGGCGGCTACTGAGCGACAGCGATTTCGCCGGAATCGATGTTGCCGTCGGGCATGACGTAGACGCCGGAGAGCCGCGCGGAGGTCGCGTAGAGATTCTGCTCGGTGACCAGCGGCGCCCAGGGCGCGTCCTTCATCACGATCTCCTGCGCTTTGGCGTAGAGCTCCGCCCGCTCCGCGTCGTTCGTCGAGACCAGCGCCTTGGCGAGGAGGGCGTCGAACTCGGCGTTGCTGTAGTAGGCGGTGTTGTTAAGCTTGGGCGGCCACGCCTCCGTCGCCAGCAGCGGCCGCAGGCCCCAGTCGGCCTCGCCGGTGGAGGACGACCAGCCGGCATAGTAGAGGCGGACGCGGGCGGTCTTCGGATCCGGCGCGGTCTGCACCCACTCGGTGCGCTGGCCGGGCTCCAGGGCCAGGGCCTGCACCTTGATGCCGACCTGGCCGAGCTGCTGCTGGAGGAACTGGATCGCCTTCTGGGCGGTGGTGGTGGTGTAGGCGCTCCAGAGGGTCGCCTCGAAGCCGTTGGCGTAGCCGGCCTCCTTTAGGAGCTGGCGCGCCTTGGCCGGGTCGTAGGGCCACGGGTCCATCTTGTGGGCGTAGCGCACGCCCTGCGGGACGATGCCCTGCGCGGGGAAGGCGTAGCCCGAGAAGGCGACCTTGGCCAACGCCTCCTTGTTGATCGCGTAGTTGATCGCCTGGCGGACGCGCAGGTCGTCGAACGGCTTCTGCAGCACGTTCATGCTGAGATACCGCTCGATGATCGAGGCGTGCACCTCGATCTTCAGCTTCTTGCTGGCTTCGAGCATCTTGGCCTGCTCGTAGGGCAGCGGGAAGGCGAAGTCGGCCTCGCCGGTCTGCAGCATGGCGGCGCGGGTGCCGTTCTCGGGCACCGGCTTCCACGTGATGGTGTCGACCTTCGGGAAGCCGGCCTGCCAGTAATCGGCGAACTTCGCGCCCTTGACGTAATCGGTCTGCTTCCAGTCGACGAAGGTGAACGGCCCGGTGCCGACCGGGTGAAAGGCGATATCCTTTCCGTACTTCTTCAGGGCTGTGGGCGAGATGATCGCCGCCGAAGCGTGGGCCAGCGAGTTGATGAACGGCCCGAAGGGCTCCTTCAGGGTGATGCGCAGGCTTGCGGGTGAGAGCACCTCGATCGTCTTGATGCGGTTGAACTGGTTGTACCGCGCGAGGTGGTTCTCCGGGTCGAGGACGCGGTCGAGGTTGGCCTTGACCGCAGCGGCATCGAACGTCGTGCCGTCGTGGAATTTGACGCCCTCGCGCAGCTTGAACGTGTAGACGAGGCCGTCGGGCGAGCTCTCGTAGCTCTCGGCCAAGACGTTGCGGACCTTCAGGTCCTTGTCGAAGCCGAAGAGGCCCTCGTAGAACGACTTGGTGACGGCGGTCGTGAGTGTCGTGTTGGTGTTGTACGGGTCGAGGGTCTCGGGCTGGCCGGCTTCCCGAAGGTCGACACCATCACGTGGAAGCCGGTGCCCGAGAACGGCACCCGCGCCGCCATGCTGCAGACCGGCGAGG
>NZ_VRVD01000413.1:0-4226 GCF_008040015.1 Methylobacterium sp. WL18
GCCGAGGAGGCGCCCGTGAAGCCGCGCCGTCGGCGCCGGCCGCGCTTCGAGGGGATCGCTCCGGAAGAGGGCGAGGCCCGCGCACCCGCCGAGGACGCACCGACCGAGTAAGCGGAACGCGAACGCCTCCTGAAAAAGCCGTCCCGGGACACCGGGGCGGCTTCTTGCTTGGGTCAGGCCATTCGTGTGGAGACGTTCGGCTGAAGAGACAGGATGCCATCGGCTCCGAGGCCGGATCAGGCCCGCCAGTCCGGATAGGCGTGGACCCGGTGGAGGAGCCGGTGGCGTCGGCCGATTTCGCCGAACGGTGCGATCTCCCAGTCCCAGGCCTGGGCCGGGGGCGGCAGCCTCACCCCGAACATCAGGTCGAGGCTGTCGATCACCCGCCCGGCCCGGTCTTCCGCGCGCTGCACGATGTCGGTGATCAGGCAAACCCGCGTGGTCCCGGCCGCGAGCCGGTCCAGGGCCGCGAGATGGGTCTCGATGATCCGGGTACCGAGCTGCGGCGGCGCCTCACGCCCCCGCGCTTCGTGAGCCTCGATCGGAACGATCGGGAGCTGCGACAGCAGGTTGGCCGACACGATCAGGTCCGCGGCCGCGCAGGTCTGCGCAAGTCCGGGATCGCTCAAGCCCGCGCTGATCTCGGCGGTCGCCAGGGCGACGTCGCGGTACCGGCGTGCGGCGAGCCGTGCCGGCCAGGGATGGACGGCGTCCACCAGGGTGACGCGATCGAACAGCACCGCCAGGGCATCGAGCGGTACGTCGTCGAGGAGCCCGGAGCCGAGCACCACCACCGACCCGCGCCGGGCGCTTGCCTCGGCGGCGGCGGTGATCACGCCGCGCGCCTGGATCAGGTGCGGCGCCCAGGCCGCGCGGCAGCGGCGGGACCGGGCGTGGAGCCGGCCGCTGTGGCGGACATAGCCGAGGCGGCGCAAACGCAGCGGCGCGGGATTGGCCAGCGCCAGCGCCCACTCGAACAGCATGTGCGGGCGCTCAGGCCTCGTCGGCCGCCGCCGACGCGGCGGCCCGGGCCGCTGCGCTGCGATAGCCGGTCGCCAGCACGTAGAGCTCGCTCGAATCGGACCGGCTCGCCGCCGGCTTCACGTGGCGCACGGCCGTGAAGTCACGCTTCAGGTCGGCCAGCAGGGCGTTCTCGGTGCCGCCCTGCAGCACCTTGGCCAGGTAGGCGCCGCCCGGGGCCAGGATCTCGCGGGCGAACTCGGCCGCGGTCTCAGCCAAGCCGATGATCCGCAGGTGGTCAGTCTTCTTGTGGCCGGTGGCGTTGGCGGCCATGTCGGACAGGACGAGGTCGGCCGGGCCGCCGAGCAGCGTGGTCAGCTTCACGGGCGCCTCGGGATCCAGGAAGTCGAGGGTGATGAACTCGACGTTCGGCATCGGCTCGATCTCCAGGAGGTCGATGCCGACGACGCGTCCCGTCGTCCCCACGATCCGGGCCGCCACCTGCGACCAGCCACCCGGCGCGGCCCCGAGGTCCACCACCCGCTGGCCGGGCTTGAGCAGTTTGTAGCGCTCGTCGATCTCGATGAGCTTGTAGGCCGCCCGGGAGCGGTAGCCCTCGCGCTTCGCCCGGGCCACGTAGGGATCGTTGAGCTGGCGCTCCAGCCACCGCTTCTGCGACAGAGTCCGGCCGCGGCCGGTCTTCACCCGCTGCTTCAGGTCGCCGCGCACGCCGCCCGTGGAGCCCGCGCCCCCGCGCCGGTCGGTCATCGTGGTGTCCTCATCGGACGGCCTTCCGGTTCCAGACGCCGTCCTCCCGCATCATGTTCATCAACAACCCTTCGCGCAGGCCCCTGTCGGCGATGCGCAGGCGCTCGGACGGGAAGGCCCGCCGGATCGCCTCCAGGATCGCGCAGCCCGCCAATACCAGATCCGCCCGGTCGCGTCCGATGCAGGGATTGTCGGCCCGCTGCTCGAGCCGGGTGTCGAGCAGATCGTCGATGGCGGCGGACACCTCATGGTCGCTCATCCAGAGGCCGTCCACCCGCCGCCGCTCGTAGCGGGCCAGCCGCAGGTGCATGGCGGCGATCGTGGTCACCGTGCCGGAGGTGCCGAGCAGGTGGAAATGCGGGGCCGTGGCCGCCGCCGCCGCGCGGATCGCGAAGGCGGAGAGCTTTTCCGCCACCTCCTCGACCATGCCCTCGAACATCCGCCGGGTCACCTCGGCGCCGCCATGGCGCTCGGCCAAGGTGACGACGCCGACCGGCAGGGAATCCCAGGCGCGGATGCGCAGGGTCGGGTCGGTGGACGGGTTGGCCGCCTCGCCGTCGAGCCACGCGATCTCGGTGGAGCCACCGCCGATATCGAAGATCACCACGGATTCCGCGTCCGGGTCGGCGAGTGCCGCGCAGCCGGTCACCGCGAGATACGCCTCGGTCTGCCGGTCGACGATCTCGAGGTCGAGGCCGACACCCCGGCGGACGCGCTCCACGAAGGCCGCGCCGTTCACCGCGAGGCGGCACGCCTCGGTGGCGATCACCTTCGCCCGGCGGACGCCCCGGGCCTGCATCTTGGTCCGGCAGATCCGCAGGGCCTCGACGGTGCGCTCGATCGCGGCCTCGTTGAGGCGGTCCGAGGTGCCCAGCCCCTCACCGAGGCGGACGATGCGCGAGAAGGCGTCGATCACCCGGAACCCGCTGAAGGTCGGCTCGGCGATCAGCAGGCGGCAATTGTTGGTGCCGAGATCAAGCGCCGCGTAGGCAACGCGTCTGCGGTCGCGGCCCGGCGACGGGGCCGTCGGCTGGAGCGGCACTGCGCCGGTCGACGTGCGGGACGGCGCGGCCGCAGCGGTCTCGTCCCTCATCGGCGCGGCCGTCGGTCCTTCGGGTCAGCCAGGAGCGTCGCGCTCGGCCATTCTTGATGGAAGACCCTACAGGGTCGGTCGGGAACTGCAATGACCGATCGTCGCGACCCGCCTCAGGCCGCGTTCGTCACGCGACCGCCTTCATGGCGCCCGACCGGCGCGGGATCGGCCGCAGCAGGCTCTTGACCTGGGAATAGGGGCGGGGCCGGTTGATCACCTCGTCGAGCCGCGACCACAGGGTCTTCGGCGAGAATGGCTTGGCGATGATCTCGTTGACCCCCAGCGCAACGGCGCGGTCGACCACGTTCCGGCGCGGCTGGGCCAGCATCAGGATGATCGGGATGGTCGGGCAGGGGGAGGTGGAGGGCGTGCGCGCGAGCCGGATGAACTCTTCCCCGGACAGGATCGACAGGTCCCAGTCGATGATGCTGATGTCGGGCTTGCTCTCCGCCAGCACGCCCAGCGCCTCGGCGCCGTCCGGCGCCTCCAGGACGCGCTTGATGCCGACCCGCATGAGCATGTCGCGCACGATTCGCCGGATGTAGAGACTCTCGTCGACCACGAGGGCCGAAAGATCGGGGAAGGTCGGAGTCGCGATCATGGCCGGGTGCCGTTGCGGGGCGCGACGCGAGTCTAGCCGAACAGCCTTTGCGTTTCGCTAACGCCCTCTCGGCCAAGGCGAACGCCTGGATCGACGGGACCCGGAAGCTGCGTTGTTTACCGCAAGAAAGTAACGAAACGGGCGCGTCTTGGCGAAGAAGGTCCTTGCGGTCAAGGCCCGATTGCGTCAGGACTGGGGCGTTATTCTTGGTTACCGCGACCGGGGGTAATGATAGTGCGGGGCGTGGGCTGTCTGGGATGGCGCGCACGCGGTATTTAAGACCAGGGCGGCGGACGGTTTTTGCGAGCTTTCGATGGGACGTGGTCGTGATTTCAGGGGGCCGCAGAAGCGCGGCTTCGACGAGGCTGGCGAGCCGAGATGGCCTGATCAGGCTCCCCCCAGCGGCGGATACGGCGGTGGTGGATTCGGCGGCGGCGGTGGTGGCGGTTTCGGTGGCGGCGGTTTCGACCGCGGTCCCCCCCGGGGCGGCCCCAGCGCAGCGCCTGTGGCAACCGGGCCGGAGCGTGATGCGACGGTCAAGTGGTTCAACAAGGAGAAGGGCTTCGGCTTCGTCGAACTCGGCGACGGCTCGGGCGATGCCTTCCTCCACATTCGCGCCGTCGAGGCTGCTGGCCACGCCGACCTGATGCCGGGCACCCGGCTGACGGTCACCACGGCGCAGGGCCAGAAGGGCCCGCAGGTCACGAGCGTCACCAGCGTCGACACCTCCACGGCCGAGGCGCCCGCGCCCCGGCGTGAGTTGCGCCCGCGCACCGGCGGCTTCGGCGCCGACCGCTTCGGCGG
>NZ_VRVD01000414.1:0-4224 GCF_008040015.1 Methylobacterium sp. WL18
GGCCGGCACCACGCTGAGGATCACGGCGCTCGGGCAGCGCGCCCGGCAGGTCTCGGCGGCATCGATCTGATCGCCCCCGCAGGCATCCGCGAAGCAGAGCGTCGCGAGGTCCTCGCAGGTGGCCCGGAAGCCGCCCCTGCGGACGCCCTCATGCCAGTCCGCCGCCGCGGCGGATTGCGCGAGCAGCAGGCCGGCGAGCCCGATCGATGCCGTGATCCGCTTCAAG
Organism: Methylobacterium sp. WL18; assembly: GCF_008040015.1. Lineage (NCBI taxonomy): Bacteria > Pseudomonadati > Pseudomonadota > Alphaproteobacteria > Hyphomicrobiales > Methylobacteriaceae > Methylobacterium > Methylobacterium sp. WL18. The sequence continues at coordinate 227 of NZ_VRVD01000414.1, forward strand.
CGCGCGCCTCGCCCCCGGTTGCCGCGCGAGCCTAGCACTGGCAGGCGACCCGGACCTGTGCCATTCCGGCGACAGGCGATGCCCATCGTCGGCCGCGTCGCTCTCGAGACATCAGCCCCGCGACGGAAGCCAACCATGCCGCTCTACGCCCTCGACGACCATGCTCCGGAACTCGCCGATCCCGCCCGGGTCTGGATCGCGCCGGACGCCCAGGTGGTCGGCCGGGTCCATCTCGGCCTCGATGTCGGCATCTGGTTCGGCGCGGCCTTGCGCGGCGACAACGAGCCGATCCGGATCGGCGACCGCACCAACGTGCAGGAAGGCGTGATCATGCACGTCGATCCCGGTTTCCCGCTGACGATCGGCACGGACGTCACGGTCGGCCACGGCGCCATCGTCCATGGCTGCACGATCGGCGACGGCAGCCTCATCGGCATGGGTGCGACGGTGCTGAACGGCGCCCGGATCGGCCGGGGCTGCCTCGTCGGGGCCAACGCGCTGGTGACCGAGGGCAAGGACTTTCCGGACAACAGCCTGATCGTCGGGGCCCCGGCCAAGGCCGTGCGCACCCTCGACGCCGAGGCGGTGGAGGGGTTGCGGCAGGCGGCCCTGCGCTACGTCGAGAACGCCCGACGCTACAAGGCCGGCCTGCGCCGCATCGACGACTGAGCGCGACAGGCCGCTCCGGGGTGGGAGCGGCCTGCCTGGAAAAACTTACTTCTTGTTCTTCGCCCGCTCGATCGCTTCCTCGATCAGCCGGTGGGCCTCTTCCTTGTCGCCCCAGCGGACGAACTTCACCCACTTGCCGGGCTCCAGGTCCTTGTAGTGCTCGAAGAAGTGCTGGATCTGCTGGATCGTGATGTCGGGCAGGTCGGTGTAGTTCTCGACCCGGTCATAGCGCTTGGTCAGGTGGCGCGAGGGCACCGCGATGACCTTCTCGTCCTCGCCGCCCTCGTCCTGCATCACCATCACGCCGACCGGGCGGGCGCTGATGATCGCGCCCGGCAGCACCGCGCGGGTGTTGGCCACGAGCACGTCGCAGGGATCGCCGTCGCCCGACAGGGTGTGGGGGATGAAGCCGTAGTTCCCGGGGTAGAACATCGGCGTATAGAGGAACCGGTCGACCACCAGCGCCCCGGACTCTTTGTCCATCTCGTACTTGATCGGCTCGCCGCCGAGCGGCACCTCGATGATGACGTTGACGTCGTGCGGGGGCTTCTTGCCGAGCGGGATGGCGTCGATGTTCATGGCGTATGGCTTCCGGGATGCGGCCTGCACCGCTTCCCGGACCTCTTAGATGCCTGGCCCGGCGATGCAAATCAGTATCGGCGCCGGGCCGGCGACGAGTCCCAGGAAACGTTAGCTGAACAGGTATCCGACCTTGGGCAGGGCGACGCCCGCGACCCGGTCCATCACCCGCGGCCCGGCCCGGCCCCCGAGACCCTCGTAGAAGGCACCGGCCCGGTCGTTCTCCTCCAGGCTCCAGACGCCGAGCTGGGTCAGCCCATGATCGGCGAGATCGTTGCGCACCGCCTTGAACAGGCGGCGTCCGAGGCCGATGCCCTGGTATTCCGGCATCAGGTAGAGTTCGTCGATCTCGGCCTCCGAGCCGAGCGCCCGGCTTCGGGTGCGCCCGTAGGCGGCGTAGCCGACCACCCGCTCCCCGGTCTCGACCAGGGCGATCGGGCGGCCCCGGCGTAGCGCGCTGCGCCACCAGGCCCGGTCGCGCCCGGCGATCAGCCGCTCGAGCGCCACGCCGGGAATGAGGCCGCGATAGGCCTCGCGCCACGACGCATCGAACACCGTCGACAGGCTGCCGAGGTCGGCCTCGCGAGCCCGGCGGATGCTCGTGGTGCGCGTGCTCATGGGCTTCCGGCCTTCCCCCTTACGACCTGCGGATAACCCGCGCGGTTCGCCCAGGTTCGATCCCGATCCGGGCGGAGTGAAGGCAAGATCGACGCCGTTTTTCTGGAACTTTCCGGCGATGGGTGGCGAAAGGCCCTGATCGGTCGGTCCGACGGGCGAATTGCCGGGCTTCCGGGGGGCTGTTAGAGCCGGCTCCCGACTCCGCGGCAGCCTCATCGTGTTCAACCGCTTCCTCAAGCCCGAGACGCGCTACGCGCGTCGCATGGCCCGGATCGCCCGCTTCGAGCGGCCGATCGCCGGCCCCGGCGACCGGCTGAAAGCCTGGGCGAACATGCTGCTGATCGATCACGGCGTGTTCCGGCTGGCCTATCTCAACCGCCACCGGGTCGGCACGGGCCGGATCTGGCGCTCGGCCCAGCCCGGCCCGCACCAGCTCGCGCGCTTCCGGGCGGAGGGCGTGCGCACGATCATCTCCCTGCGCGGCGGGCGCGAGCACGGCTCCTGGCCGCTGCAGCGCGAGGCGTGCGAGCGGCATGGGCTGACCCTGGTGGAGTTCGTCCTGCGCTCCCGCGAGGCCCCCGACCGGGACACCCTCCTGCGCGCGAAGGGCTTCTTCGCCGGAATCCAGTACCCGGCGGTGATGCACTGCAAGTCGGGCGCCGACCGGGCCGGGCTCGCCTCGGCGCTCTACCTGATCCTGCACGAGGGCCGCCCGGTGGCCGAGGCCGCCCGCCAACTCTCGGCCCGCTACGGCCATCTCCGCTTCGCCAAGACCGGCATCCTCGACGCGTTCTTCGCCCGCTACCTGGTGGAGGGTGAGGCGAGGGGCATCGATTTCCTGACCTGGGTCGAGACGATCTACGATCCGGAGGCGCTCAAGCGGGACTTTCGACCGGGGTTCTGGTCGGACCTCGCCGCCGACACGGTGCTGCGGCGGGAGTGATCACGCTGCATCGTCCTGATCGGGCGGACTTGCCAGGATTACACACGCGTTCCACATTGCAAGCACGGTTTGCTCATCGGCGATCCGTATTCCCATCGGGATGTTGGGCGTGGATTCGCGGGACCTGATCCGCATGCTCCAGGCGGATGGTTGGATCTGGCATTCAACCACCGGGAGCCATCGGCATTTCAAGCACCCGCTGAAACCTGGCAAGATCACGATCCCTCATCCAACAAAGGATATGCATCCCAAGACGGTCAAATCGATCCTCCGGGCGGCGGGCCTGTGATCGGACGACCCGTTTGGCGAGGATTGATGGTCATGAACTCCTATATCGCTCTGATCCATCCACCGATCGGTACCTCCGCGTGGGGTGTCACATTCCCGGACGTGCCAGGCTGCATTTCTGCAGGGCCGAGTTTCGAAGCCGCCGTCGACGCTGCCCGCGAAGCGCTGTCCGGGCATCTCGCCGTGCTGGGCTCGGATGGAGTGGCTCCCCCATCCTCCCGGACGCTGTCAGAGCTTCATGCAGATCCGACCGTTGCGGAAGATCTAGACGGCGCGATGGTCCAGCTCATCGCGCCGCGGCGCGTCCCGGGCGAACGGGTGCGCGTCAACATCATGATCGACAAAGGCCTTCTGCGCTTGACCGACGAAGCGGCCGAGGAGAAAGGCCTCAGCCGATCGGCCTTCATAGAGGCGGCCCTCATTAGCGCGGCCGAGAGCTGAAGCCTGAGCGCTACTCCGCCGCCGGCCGCGCGGCCTCGCGGAACGGGTGGGCCGGGTAGGTGCCGACCACCCGCAATTCGCGGGAGAAATAGCCGAGCTCGTCGAGCGCCCGGGCGAGGCCCGGATCCTCGGGGTGGCCGTCCACCTCCGCGTAGAACTGCGTGGCGGTGAACTCGCCGTCCATCATGTAGCTCTCGAGCTTCGACATGTTGACGCCGTTTGTCGCAAACCCGCCCAGTGCCTTGTAGAGCGCGGCCGGGATGTTGCGGACGCGGAACACGAAGCTCGTCACGCACGGGCCGGCCCCGGCTGCGGCCGGCTCGGGATCGGGGGAGAACACCACGAACCGGGTGGTGTTGTGCGCCTCGTCCTCGACGTCGCGCTCCAGGATGTCGAGGCCGTAGACCTCGGCGGCCAGCGCGGGTGCGAGCGCGGCCCGGCTCGGGTCCCCGATCTCCGC
>NZ_VRVD01000415.1:0-4201 GCF_008040015.1 Methylobacterium sp. WL18
GGTTCGAGATCGGCACCACGAGCTGCGGGCCGGCGATCCCGGCGATCTCCACATCCACGTCCGCGCAGGCCCCCGACGCCCTCCTGCTGCGCCATCACGGGCTGCACATCGAGATCCGGCTCGACCGGACCGGCCCGATCGGCCGCACCGATCCGGCCGGCATCGCCGACGTGGTGCTCGAATCCGCCCTCTCGACCATCATGGACATGGAGGATTCGGTCGCCGCCGTGGACACCGCCGACAAGGTCGCGGTGTACCGGAGCTGGCTCGGCCTGATGCGCGGCGACCTCGTCGCGCACCTGCCCAAGGGCGGCCGCACCATCGCGCGGCGGCTCGCCGAGGACCGGACCTACACGGCCCCCGACGGCGGCCTCCTGACCCTGCCGGGCCGGTCGCTGATGCTGGTGCGCCATGTCGGGCACCACATGCTCACCGACGCCGTGACCCTGGACGGGGCCGAGATCCCCGAGACGATGCTCGACGCGGCGATCACCGCGCTGATCGCCCTGCACGACCTGAACGGAGCCCGGCGCAACAGCCGGGCCGGCTCGGTCTACATGGTCAAGCCGAAGCTGCACGGGCCCGACGAGGTGGCGTTCGCGGTGGAGCTGTTCGGTCGGGTCGAGGCTTTGCTCGGGCTGGCGCCCCGGACCCTGAAGATCGGCGTGATGGACGAGGAGCGGCGCACCAGCGCGAACCTCCGGGCCGCGATCGCCGCCGCGGCCGACCGCCTGTTCTTCATCAACACCGGCTTCCTCGACCGGACCGGGGACGAGATCCACACCGCCATGGAGGCCGGCCCGGTGGTCCGCAAGGATGCCATGAAGGCCACCGCCTGGATCCGGGCCTACGAGGACGGCAACGTCGATGCCGGGCTGGCCTGCGGGCTGCCGGGCCACGCCCAGATCGGCAAGGGCATGTGGGCCGCCCCCGACCGGATGGCGGCGATGCTGGCCGCCAAGGGCGACCACCCGGAGGCCGGCGCCAACACGGCCTGGGTCCCGTCCCCGACCGCGGCCACGCTCCACGCGCTCCACTACCACCGGACCGACGTGCGCGCCCGTCAGGAACAGCTCCGCGACCGGGCGCCCGCGACCCGGGCCGCCATGCTGACCCTGCCGCTCGCCACGGAGCCGTTCTCACCAGAGGCCGTCCGCGAGGAGCTCGACAACAACTGCCAGGGCATCCTCGGCTACGTGGTCCGCTGGATCGACCAGGGCGTCGGCTGCTCGAAGGTGCCCGACATCCACGATGTCGGGCTGATGGAGGACCGCGCCACCCTGCGCATCTCCAGCCAGCACATCGCCAACTGGCTGCGGCACGGGATCGTGGACCGCGCGCAGGTCGCCGAGACCCTGCGCCGGATGGCCGGCATCGTGGACCGCCAGAACGCCGGCGACCCGGCCTACCGGCCGATGGGACCGGGTTTCGACGGGCCGGCCTTCCGGGCCGCGCAGGCCCTGGTCTTCGAGGGCGCGGCCCAGCCGAACGGCTACACCGAGTTCGTCCTGCACCGCTACCGCCGGGCGGCGAAGCGCAGGGGTTTCAGCGACGCTTGCGCGTCATGACGTAGACCAGGAGGTTGGCGACCGCGCGGTAGAATTCCGCCGGGATTGCCTGGTTGATCTCGACCGCGTCGTACATCGCCCGGGCCAGGGTCTTGTCGACCACGATCTCGATCCGGTGCTTCTCGGCGATCTCGCGGATGCGCAGGGCGAGCAGGTCCTTCCCCTTGGCCAGCACCATGGGGGCGTCGCTCTCCGCCTGATCGTAGCGCAGCGCGATGGCGTAGTGGGTCGGGTTGGCCAGGATCATCGTGGCCCGGGGCACGGCGGCCATCATCTGCTTGCGCAGCCGGTCCTGCGCGATCGAGCGCATCTTGGCCTTGACCAGCGGCTTGCCCTCGGTCTGCTTGTATTCGTCCTTGAGATCCTGGCGCGACATCCGCAGGTCGCGCTGCCACTTCACGCGCGTCCAGACGAGATCCCCGGCCACCAGGGCGATCGTCGCCACGCTGACGGCCGACACCAGCCGGACCGACAGGTTGAGAAGCAACTCGGGCAGGCCGATCGGATCCTCGAACATGATATTGACGATCTCGTGTCGGTCGGCGCGCAGGATCATGGACAGGACGCCGCCGATGGCCAGGAATTTGAGGAGGCTTTTCCCAAATTCGATACCGCCCTGAAGGCTGAACAATCTACTCCACCCGCTGGCGGGCGAGATGCGCGACCATTGCGGCCGGATGCGCTCGCCCGCGAAGCGCGGCACGTTCTGGAACACCGAGGCGGCGAGCCCCGCCGCCATCAGGATCACCAGCATGGGCAGCAGGAGCCGCCACATCGTGAAGGCCAGGGCGACCAGGAGCTGCTCGGCATCCTGGCCGGTGGCCAGGGAAAAATTCCGCGGCTGATCGAGGAGCAGGGTCAGGTCCCGGACGAACGGGGCGCCGTGATCCCGCACGATGAAGACGAGGATGAGCAGCGTCGCCAGGATCGAGGCGAAGATCGGCGCCTCGCGCGAGAACGGGACGTTCCCCTTCTCGAGCGCCTCATGGATCTTCTTCTCGCTCGCGGCCTCGGTCTTGCTCTCCTTATCGTCGTCCGACATCGCCCCCGACCCGCTCAGCTGAAATAGGTGTCTTCCGCCTCGGCCTGGTTGAGTTCGATCTCGCCGCGGGCGGCCATCTCGAGGGCCTGGTCGGTGATCGAGCGGCGCGCGTCGAGCACGTCGCGCTGGGAGGCCGGCTCGCCGCCCTCGAGTTCGTGCTCCACGAGGCGGCGCGTGCGGGCCGTCATGGCGCCGAGCACGACGTTGCGGAGCGTGCCGCTGGTGCCCTTCAGCGCCAGGATGACCTTCTCGGGCGAGACCTGATCGAACAGGGCCGTGCGGGCCCGGGGCGTCATGTTGATGATGTCGTCGAAGGTGAACAGCAGGCTCTTCAGGATCTCCGCCGACTTGGGACGCGATTGCGCGAGGCTGTCCAGGACCTCCTCCATGCCCTGGCGCTCCATCTTGTTGATGATGTCGGCCATGCGCGCATGGGTGTCCGCACCGGAATTGCGGGCCTGGTTGATCATGAAGTCTTCGTGCATCGTCGACTCGATCATCTTCATCGTCCCCTCGACGATGGGCTTGAAGGTCAGCATCCGGCGCATGATCCCGTTGCGCAGGGGCGGCGGAAGCTGGGCCATGACCTTGGCGGCGCAGGCCGGCTTCACCTTCGACAGGATCAGGGCCGCGGTCTGGGGATGCTCCTTCAGCAGGTAGGCCGCCAGGGCCGCCTCACCGCCGTTCGAGATGCGGTCCCAGACCGAGCGCTCGCCCTGGCCGAGGACGTCGGCCATGATGCTGGCGATCATCTCGGGGGGCAGGTTGCCCTCAAGCAGCTTCTCCATCTCGCGGGCCGTCCCGATCAGGTTCGCCCCGTCCGAGAAGAAGGCGGTCACCTGCTCGATGATGCCCTCGAGCTGCGGGCGCGAGACCGGTCCGAGCTGCGCGACGGCGCGGGTGATCTGCTTCAGTTCCGCGTTGTCGAAATACTTGACCAGACGGCTCGCCGTCGCCTTGTTCATCGCGATCAGGACGGCCGCCACCTCCTCGGAGGGGCTCAGGACGCGCGTGACCTTGGTGGCAGGGCCTACGGCCATGGCGATGCGTCCCGTCAGCCGTTGGAATCGGCCGTCGCGGGCCCGACGATCTCGGTCAGCGACACCCCGAAGCGCGAGTTGTCGTCCTCGACGACGACGACCTCGCCCCGGGCGATGATGCGGCCGTTCACGACGATGTCGACCGGCTCGCCGACGCGGTGGTCGAGGGGGACGATCGCGCCGCGCCCGAGCTTCATCAGGTTCGCCACCGGCATGGTCGCCGAACCGAGGACCACCTGCATCAGGACCGGGATGCGGAGGATCGAATCGAGGTTCCGGCCGGAGCCGGCCTGCTCGTCCCGCGCGCGGTGCTCCTGGGCCTGGGCCTCGATCTTCGCGAACAGGCTCTCGCTGTGACCGCCGGCGCCGTGGTCGGTCTCCGGATCCGGAAAATCTGAGGGGGACATATGGTGGGCTCCTTGAGGAAGTCGGGGTCGGCGCCATAGCGGCGGCGGCCGGTGCCGGGGGCGGGCGGCCGCGGGGGGGGGGGGCGGGGGGGGGGGGGGGGGGGGGGGGGGGGGGGGGCGGGGGGGGCGGGGGGGGGGGGGGGG
>NZ_VRVD01000416.1:0-4201 GCF_008040015.1 Methylobacterium sp. WL18
GCACGGCGCGGCCGGCCGGGCCCGCCGTGGCGATCGCCTCGCCGTCCGGCGACAGGATCGCGTCGGGGCCGATCTCTGGCCCGGAGGCCAGAAGCACCGCCCGGTGCAGGGTGTTCTCGAGTTCGCGCACGTTCCCGCGCCAGGGGTTCTTCACCACCAGCGCCCGCGCCTCGGCGCTGAGGGCGCGGGCCGGGACGCCGTTCACCTCGGCGTATTTCCGGGCGAAGTGGGCGGCGAGTTCGAGGATGTCGGCCGGCCGGTCGCGCAGGGCCGGCAGCTTCAGCGAGACGACGTTGAGGCGGTAGAACAGGTCCTCGCGGAACGTCCCCTTGCGGACCTCCTCCATCAGGTTGCGGTTCGAGGTCGCCAGCACGCGGATGTCGACCCGCACCGGGGCGGTGCCGCCGACCCGGTCGATCACCCGCTCCTGCAGCGCACGCAGCAGCTTGGACTGCAGGCGCACATCCATCTCGGAGATCTCGTCGAGCAGCAGGGTGCCGCCGTTGGCCTCCTCGAACCGGCCGATCCGTCGGGCGACCGCCCCGGTGAACGCACCCTTCTCGTGGCCGAACAGCTCGGATTCGAGCAGCGCCTCGGGGATCGCCGCGCAATTGACCGAGACGAACGGCTTGCCGGCCCGGTGCGACTTCAGGTGGACGTGGCGGGCCAGCACCTCCTTGCCGGTGCCGCTCTCGCCGGTGATCAGCACGGAAGCCTCGGAGGGGGCGACCTGCTCGGCGAGCTTGACCACCCGCTCCATCGCCGGATCGCGCCACACGAAGGCCGCGCGGTCGGAGGCGACCGCCTCCAGCACCGCGGCGATCAGCTCGGGATCGGGCGGGAGCGGGATGTATTCCTTGGCGCCGGCCCGGATCGCCGCGACGGCGGTCTGGGCGTCGGCCGAGACCCCGCAGGCCACGACCGGGGTGCGGATCCGCTCGGCCTCCAGGGCGTCGACGAGGTCGCGCACCGCCAGCGACACGTCGATCATGATCAGGTCGGCGCCCTTGGCGCGCAGGACGTTGAGGCCCTGTGGGATCGCGTCCGCCTGCGTGACGGAGGCGCCGCGCCGCATCGCGATCTTGGAGGCGGTGATCAGCTCGCCGTTGAGCCGCCCGATCATCAGGAGCCGCATGGTTCGTCCCTCTCAAACATCGTGGCGCGGAGCGCGGGCCGCCTCGGCAAGGCGACGGTCTCCGCCGCAGATCAAAAAACTATTCGCCCTTGACGATCTCGGTCATCGTCACGCCGAGCCGGTCCTCGACGAGGACGACCTCGCCGCGGGCGACGAGCCGGTTGTTGACGAACACGTCGATCGCCTCGCCGACCTTCCGGTCGAGTTCGAGCACGGCGCCGGGGGCGAGCCGGAGCAGGTCGCCGATCGGCATCCGGGAGGAGCCGAGCACCGCCGAGACCATCACGGGCACGTCGAACAGCTGCTCCAGGTCGGCGGCCGTCTTCGGGGTCGTGGGCGTGTCGCGGATCGAGCCCGCGGCGTAGTCGGGGTCGTTCTCGCCGAGCTGGGGCAGGCTGAAATCGTCGGACATCCGGGCTCCTTACGGGGTCGGTGGCAGGCCGAGGGCGTCGGCGACGGCGGCCTCGATGCGGGCGCGCTCGCGCACGATGCCGCCGTCGGCCCATTCGATGCGGGCGTCGCCCGCGTGCATGTCGGGATCGCCCAGCACCACGAGGCGGCCCTCGTAGCCGCGTTCGCGGGCGAGCCGCTTCACCAGGGTTTCCGCTTCCTCGACCAGGCCGTCATGCACGCGCACCACCAGGTGGGGCACGCCGCGCAGGTGCTGGAGCGCCGCCCGGGCGGCCTCGCCCATGCTCTCGGGGGTGCCGAGGCTCAGCGTGTAGGCGGTCACAGCCGGGGCGGGAGCGGTCAGCCCGGCGATCTCCCAGGCCCGGCGGCCCTGAAGCTTGGCCTCCAAATCGAACAGCGCGCAGTCGAGGGCGTTGCGCGCCGCGCCCGCCTTCATCCGCGCCGTGAGTTCGTCCCGCCCGATCCCGGCGCCGATCGCGTCCGCCTGCCCCTCGATCAGCGCGACGACGCTCTCGACGCTCTCGCCGTAGCGGGGATAGGGCACACACTCGCCGCGCCCGATTCCGTTCGCGTCCGTGATGGTCGCCACCACCACGGCGATCTCGGTGCGGCTGCCCCGGGAGATCGTGAACGCCCCGGCGATCGGGAAGCGCTCGACGGACAGGGTCAGGCGGCGGGCCATGTCAGACCTCCGGGAAGTCGGAAACGATCCGGTCGACCAGCCCGGCGACGCCGAAGCGCACCGGGTCGGTGGCGGGCAGGCCGTGCTCGGCGGCGAGTTTTTCGAGGAGCGCCTTGGCCTCGCCCTCGCCCAAAGCCTGCGTGTTCACGGCGATCCCCACCGGGCGGATCGCCGGGTTGGTCAGGCTGCCGAGCTGCACGGTGAGGTCGATCACCTGCTGGAGGGTCGGCAACGGGTGCTTCACGCCCCGCATCGTGGTGCGGGTCGGCTCGTGGCAGACCACGAAGGCGTCGGCCTGGGCGCCGTGCAGCAGGCCGAGGCTGACGCCTGCGAAGGACGGGTGGAACAGCGAGCCCTGCCCCTCGATCAGGTCCCAGTGATTCGGGGCGGCCTCGGGCGAGATCGTCTCGACCGCGCCGGAGATGAAGTCGGCCACCACGGCGTCGATGGCGACGCCTCGGCCCGAGATGAACACGCCGGTCTGGCCGGTGGCGCAGAAATCGGCATCGAGCCCGCGCTCGCGCATGCCCCGCTCCAGGGCCAGCACGGTGTACTTCTTGCCGACCGAGCAGTCGGTGCCGACGGTGAGCAGACGCCGGCCCGCGCGCTTGGTGCCCTTGCCGGTGGGGAAACGCTCGTCGGTGTGGCGGACATCGTGGAGCTGGCGGCCGCGCCGTGCGGCGGCCTCCGCGATCGCCGGGACCGCACCGAGCTTGACGTGCAGGCCGCTCGCCACGTCGAGGCCGGCCTCGATCGCCGCCACGATCTCCTTGATCCAGTGGTCCGGCAGCACGCCGCCGGCGTTGACCACGCCGATCACCAGGGTCCGGCAGCCCTTGGCCAGGGCCTCCGGCAGGGTCATGTCGGGGATCCCCAGGTCGGCCGCGCAGCCGGGGAGACGCATCTGGCCGACGCACCAGTCCGGGCGCCAATCCTTGATGCCGTAGGCGGTCTTGGCCGCCAGCGTGTCGGGCACGTCGCCCAGGAACATCAGATAGGGCGTGGCGATCTGCATCGGTCGAAAAGCCTTCTGGGGAAGCCGGCGGCCCGTCTATGCGGGATCGTGGCCGCTCGGCGCAATGCACGATGGCGGCCAGGGCGGTGGACGCCGTCCCCGTCCGGCGCATCGCCGGCATGCCCGGGCAGCGGTGGATTTCCCCGGCCGCCCCGTACTTTCGGCCCGCGCACCGGAACGGGCGGCATCCGCGCACGATTGCCGAAGGAGTCCTGCGCTCGCGATGGGCGGATTCCATCGGTCGAGCAGCCTTCCGCATCCGGAGGTCATCCGATGATCTTCATGACCGACGCCACGGGCGCCCTGACCTATGTCAGCCCCGAATGGCACCGCCTCACCGGGCAGGCCAGCCGCGACGCCGTCGGGCAGGGCTGGTTCGAGCGGCTCCACAGCGAGGACGGCGCGGTGCTGCGGGCGGTCATCAAGGAGGCCGCGCAGGCGCAGGCCGAGTTCACGGTCCGGTTTCGCCTCTCCTGCGAAGACGGCGCCTCGATCTGGGCGACCGCCGGGGCGGTGCCCTCCTACGGGCCGCCCGACCACACCTTCCTGGGGTTCCTCGGCTCGATCACCGACATCCCCCCGGGCGGCGAGCCCATGCAGGCGCAGGGCGGCCTCGGGCGCTTCGTCCCGCCGCCGCCGAGTCCCGCCATGGCCCCGGCCTCGACCCTCGACCTCGTGGCCGACCATCTGCTGATTGCGCACGGCCTGATCGAAGAGGATGGCGGCAAGGCCGCGCTGGCGCCCCTGCGGGAGGCCCTGTTCCGGGTCGCCCAGGCGATCGCGCGGCGGATGGCGATCTCACCCGACGCATCCGTCATCGAGGATGGCGAAACGGTTCACTGAGGCCGGCCCGGGCTCATCCGGACCGGCCGCGGCCATCAGGCGGCGCGTCGTCGCGCGACCGCCGCCTCGTCCGCCACAGACTCGACCGGGGCGAGGACGCCCGTCGGCCGGACCA
>NZ_VRVD01000417.1:0-4194 GCF_008040015.1 Methylobacterium sp. WL18
CTCGACGCGGGCTACGGCGCGGCGGACCGGCACTATCACGGCTGGCCCCACATCGCGGCGCTGCTCGCGGGGCACGATTCCGTGCGGGCGCATCTCGATTTCGCGGGCGTCGACGGCGACGCCATCGATCTCGCCATCGCCTTCCACGACGCCGTCTACGACACCGTCCGCGCCGACAACGAGGCCCGCAGCGCCGACCTGCTGCGTGCCGAGGCGGGGCCGGCGTCCGGGGATGCGCGCGTCCGGGCCGCGATCGCGATGATCCACGCGACGGCGGCGCACGGCCCGAGCGCGGACCCGGCGACCCGGCTCCTTCTCGACCTCGATCTCGCCGTGCTCGGTGCGCCGCGCGCCGTCTACGCGGCCTACGCGGCGGCGATCCGCCGGGAATACACCGCCGTTCCCGAGGCGGCGTGGCGGCTCGGGCGCGCCCAGGTCCTCGACCGTTTTCTCGCCCGGCCGCGCCTCTACCAGACCGACCTCTTCCACGACCGCTTGGAGGCCGCCGCCCGCGCCAACCTCGCGGCGGAAGCGGCCGGGCTCCGCGCCGGCCCCCCGGAATAGTGACGTCCCGCATGCGTCCCTCGCGCCGCGTCGCGCTCCTCGGCCTGCCCCTTGTGCTCGCGGCCTTCGCGGCGGAGGGCCGGTTCGGCACCACGCGGTACCGCCTCGCCGGGACCGCGTACGCCGTGCCCGACGCCTACGAGTTTTCCTGAAACGTCCGCCTGCCCTGGCTCGACGCGCTCCCGGGGCTCGGCTGGGAGCTGGCGGACTCGCTCTGGCTGTTGCTGCCCGCCGCCGAGGTCGCGGCGGGCCTCGCCGGCTACAGACCCCTCAGCCGCGGCCATGCCGGCCCGTTCGAGGCCGATCTGGTGGTCCACATCGTCGGCGACCCGGACGGGCGCCACTTCGCACCCCTCCACGCCCGGCAATGGGGCAATTTCGATGCGCGGCTGGCCGAGGGCGCGCCGTGGCGGCCTGACCCGTCCGGCGGCGAGCGCCTCGTCCATTCCGAGGGCGTCGACCACCGGCGCTTCTACCGCCTCCCGTCCCGGCACGCGGCGCGGCCGGCCGACCAGGCCCCGCCCAGCTGCCTCGCCTCGGATACCTCGGACAGGCGCGAGGTCTCCACCTGCACCTACCTCGTCCACCGCGGTGGCCCCACCTACGATTTCTCCCTGCGCCCGGAGAATCTGGCTGTGGCCGACCGCGTGCCGGCCTACGTCCTGGCGCGCCTCGCGGCCTGGAAGCGGTCGGCGCCGGCCCGGGAGAGGGTTCCCTGATCCGCCGCGACCCGGCCTACTGGCAGCGCCTGCGCAAGGACCGTCCCTCGAACGTGGCGGCCGGGCTCGCCCTCGTGGCGGGCCTCGCCGCCACCGTCTCGGTCATCGGCTGCCTCGTGCCCGGACCGCACGGCGCCGCCCGGGCCCAGCCGCTCTACTGGCTGTCGATGCTGCCCCTGGTCTGGTGGGCGAACAGCCTGGTGCGGTTCGAGCCGCGCGCGGTGCCGTGCTGGTGCTCCACCCTGGCCCTGGACTGCTTCGGCGCCGGCGCAGGCCTCGCAGCGGCCCTGTGGCGGGCCGAGGACTGGTCGCTGCCCGCCCTCGGCTTCGCCGTCACCCTTGCAAGCGCCGGAGCAAGCCTCGTGGTCCACCGCGACAGCTTGGTAGCGCGCGAGGGGCCGGCGCGCTGAGCGCCACGGACCCGTCAGCGCAGGCGGATCGGCCGCAGCGGGCCGTGGAAGAAGCCGGGCTCCATCCCGATGGCGGCGGCGCGCTCACCAATCACGGCGAGGCCGCCCAGCAGTCCGGCAATGGGAGCATCCAGCAAGCCCGGATGGTTCAGGGCCTTGCCGATCTGGCGGCCCTCCCACCAGAACTCCGCGAAGAGCAGGGCGAGGAGGCCGAGCAGCCCCCAGGTCACCAGGCCCTGCCCGAGGAAGTAGACACCGTAGGGCGGCGACAGGATCGTGCTGAGCTTTGCTAGACCGATCACCCCGGCAAAGCCCAGGACGAGGATCAGGAGCAGGCGGACCAGCAGGCGCCGATACAGGCGCAGGGCCAGGTTGAGTTCCTCGACGGAGGAATGGTCGAGACTCAGGGACATCCGGTTCCTCCTGTGCGGTTCTTCCGCCTGATACGGTCCGGGAGGTGTGGCTGACGGGCGGCCGCCCCGCAACCGGCACCGGGGCTGGTGACATCTCGGGGCCGGACGCCCATGCTCGTCCGTGGATGCGAGGAGCCCGAACCGTGCTGGCGATCCTGGACCGCCTGTTCTCCCGATCCGCCACGCCTGCCCCCGCGACGGGCCGCCTCACGCCCGAGCAAGCGGCGGCGATCGCGGCGTGCGCCGCGGCGGGAACAGGCACCGCCACCACCGGCACGGCCGTGCCGACACGGACGGACACCGGCCTCGTCTGGGACGTCTGCGAAGTCGCCTACGGCAGCGGCTGGCGCGTGTGCGTGGACGACGCCACGGGCGCGCCCGGCCCGGTCGGGCGCTGGGGCGTCCGGTGAACCGGGCAGTGCGAGAACGAGCGCTCGGTGCGCTCGTTCTCCTCGGGCTGACGGCCGGCCTCGTGCCCCAGACCGTGCGGGCGCGTGACGGAGGGCCCTATCCCTTGGCCTGCCGCGACGTGCACGCGGATTTCGCCCGCCATGAGGGGTGTGCCCGGCGCGCGGGCGATTGGATCCGCATCGATCCCGCCCGCCTCGCGCGCATGCCGTTCAAGGACGGGGTGACGGAGATCGTCGTCGACGGGATCGGCTGGCTCTGGACGCGCCGCGACGGGCTGGCGCTGCCGGTGTTCCCCCTCGACAACGGGCCAGACCCCTTCGCGCAGGGATTGGTGCGCGCTCGTCACGCCGGCAAGGTTGCGTTCCACGACCGGCGCTTGTGCCGGGTCCTCACCACGGATTTCGACTGGTCGTTCCCGTTCAACGCTCGCGGCGAGGCCCTGGTCTGCCGGGGCTGCCGCTCGGACGGGCGCCAGCCGTCCGCCATGGTCGGCGGCCGATGGGGGCTGATCGATCGGCGCGGCCGGCTGACGAGGCGGTTGGAGAAAGGCCAAGACGCCGCCCGGCGCTACTTCGACTGGCCCCGATGAGGAGCGGACGACGCGATCGCGATCCCGTGCAAAGGTTCAGCAGCCGCTCTCCGTCTGCCCCCATTGAGAGACGCCGATGCGACCCGTAGAACGCACACTCCTCGGCATCAGCCTGCTCGTCTCCCCGCAGACTTGCGGAGGCGTAAGGACGGGCATTTACCTTGAAGGAGACATCAGTCCTGTCTTTAGGGATCTTCAGCTGACCTCAGCCTGGACGCACCCGACTCTCATTCTTATGGCAAGACTCTAGATCGCGTACCGAGCGGTTGTAGGTCTCGTTGAAGCGTTGCGCCGGTTGGCTCGGATCACCCTTGGTGCGAATGTCCCGGGCGACGTCCCGGCCATGCCCAATCACGCTTGCGACCGTGTCGGTGTAGCCGGTGCAGGATGAGTTCGCCTTCGGGCTCATGCCGTCGAGGACCGTGCCGAGGTGGCGGTTGGCGTTCGAGACCTCGCTGAGTGCGGCCAGGAAGGGAGCGACATCCGCCTTCGGTCCCAGTGCCTCGAACCGCCGGACCGCGCGGCGCAGGGTGAGGCTGGTGGAGAGGAGGCGCCCTGCCGGCGCATCCTCCGGCAGGGCCGCCAGGCGGCGCTCATCCCGGGCGATCTCGCGCTCGAACAGGGCCGTGCCGTACGCGTCCATCGCCTTGGCGGCTGCGTCGACCCGGGGAACGAGGATCGCATGCTGCTCGCGGGCGAACTTGAAGCCATCCTCCTTGAACTCCCGCGTGGTCTGATAGCGTGTGAGCGCCTTCAGGATGGGATTGACCTCGCGCAGGGCCGCCAGCAGCCGGGCGGCCTGAGCATCCACCTCTGGCACGACGCCCGGCAAGGCAACGGCCTTCTCCAACTCGTCGATGACCCCATCGAAATCCACGATGCCGAAGTGGTACCAGGCGTTGGCGCCGAGCTTCGTTCCGAGCTTGAGCACCCGCTCGTTGTCGCGCCGGTAGTCGGCCAACTGCTGCTCCAGGGGATGAGACCGGACCAAGTGGTTCTGGGCCTCGGTGTAGGCATTGGCTTTCGCCAAAGCCTGAGCCTCGGGCGTCTGCGCCGGCGCCGGGCGGGCGGTCGCCCGAGGCTCAGGC
>NZ_VRVD01000418.1:0-4159 GCF_008040015.1 Methylobacterium sp. WL18
GGCCCTCAAGGTCGCGCCGCCGGACGACACCGCCTGCCGGGTGCGGCTCAAGCGCCTCGGCGTGGAGTTCGAACCGCTGCCGCCCATCGCCGAGGGCCAATGCACCGCGCCGCTGCCCCTGAAGGTGACCAAGCTCGCCGACGGCATCGCGTTGCCGGGGGGCGCGACGCTGACCTGCCAGGTCGCCGAGTCCTTCGCGCGCTGGGCGACGGAGGTTCAGGTCGCGGCCGAGCGCACGCTCAAGCATCCGCTCACCGGCCTCGAACTCGGCGGCACCTATGTCTGCCGGGGACAGAACCACGATGTCGACGCCAAGCTCAGCGATCACGCCTTCGCGGCCGCCGTGGACGTGATGGGCTTCGCCTTCGCGGGTCGCGCGAGCATCCCGGTCAAGGCGATGCCGGCGGGGTCCGAGGAGGCGGAATTCCTGACCTCCGTCCGCGGGAAGGCCTGCGGGTTCTTCCGCACCGTTCTGGGCCCCGGCACCAACGCGGCCCACGCCAACCACTTCCATTTCGACGAGCGCGAGCGCACCGCCGGACATCGGCTGTGCGAGTGATGGGGCGGAGTCGGTTCGGTGCGGAACGTTCCCGCACCCTCGAAGCTTGTGCGACCGGAGCGCGCCCGCTCCCGGAGACTATGACGTCGATGATGCGGAGACCTTCGTTGCCGGTTTGCGCGGCTCTGCTGGCAATCGGCGTCGCCGCGCCGGGTCACGCCGCTCCCTCCGACAAGGCGCCCGCCCTGACCGCGGAGGCGATCAACGGCGCGACCTTCAAGGCGCCCGATGCCGGGAAGCCGGACGAGACATCGGCCAAAGCCACGAAGGCCGACAAGAAGGCGCGGGCCGGCAAGAAATCCGATGCCAAGCCCGACCCGCTGATCGTGAAGGCGCAGGTGCTTCTGGACCGGGCCCGGTTCTATCCGGGCGCCATCGACGGCCTGAAGGGCGAGAACTACGAGCACGCCCTCTCGGCCTTCGCGGTGGCGCAGGGCCTGCCCGCGAGCCAGGACCTGACGCCCGAACTCTGGGACAAGCTCCAGGCCTCGAGCGACAAGCCGGTGGTGTCCGACTACGCGGTCACCGACGCGGACGCCTCCGGTCCCTATACCGAGACGATCCCGCCGAAGATGGAGGCGCAGGCCGACCTCAAGGAACTCGGCTACACCAACCCGCGGGAGATGCTGGCCGAGCGCTTCCACATGAGTCGCGACCTCGTCAGCGCGCTCAATCCGGACAAGCCGCTCGACAAGGCCGGCACGTCGATCACGGTGGCGGCCGTCGATCCCATGGGCACCGACAAGCCGAAGGCGAAGGACCTGCCGCACGAGCCCAAGGTCGACCGGATCGAGGTCGACAAGACGAGCCGCGACGTGCGCGCCTTCGGGGCGGACGGCAAGCTCCTGGCCTTCTACCCGGCCTCCATCGGCAGTTCCGAGAAGCCGGCGCCCAGCGGTGAGACCAAGGTCAAGGGCGTCGCGTTCGATCCGGACTACACCTACAATCCGAAATACGCGTTCAAGGGCGTGAAGACGAACCGCAAGTTCTCGATCAAGCCGGGCCCGAACAATCCGGTCGGCCTGGTCTGGATCGACCTCGCGATCCCGAGCTACGGCATCCACGGGACGCCCGAGCCCGAGAAGGTCGGGAAGACCGAGTCCCACGGCTGCATCCGCCTCACGAACTGGAACGCCCGCGACCTCGCGGCACATGTCTCCCGGGGCGCGAAGGTGTCGTTCAAGGACGATTGACGGGACCCGCAAACGGTCTCTCGCGGCCTTCTAAGTCGACGGGGCGGCAAAAATGTATCGTGAGTTAACATCGCGACCACCATTGATGCCGGAACGGGCCGCGAACGCTTGACACGTCCGGTATTCCGGGCGACGCCACAGGTGGTCTCGCGGACCGTCCGGCGCGCCGCCCCGGCGCTTCCAAGCGCTGCTGCTGCGGTTCGCGAGGCGATACCAACCGCACGGCAAGATCCCCGGTGACGGGGGCGTTCGAAGGGAAGACGGCCCGGCGTGACTGCTGACCCCAACGATGAAGTCCTGAACGGCGTCCGCGTCCTCGTCGTCGAAGACGAGGCGGCGATCTCGATGCTGCTCGAGGACATGCTGCTCGACTTCGGCTGCGCCGTCGTCGGGCCCGCTGCACGCCTGTCGACCGCCCTCGAGATGGCCGCCCAGGAAACGTTCGAGATCGCGATCCTCGACGTGAACGTGGCCGGCGAACCGATCTACCCGGTCGCGGAAGCGATCGTGCAGCGCGACCTGCCGCTCGTATTCTCCACGGGCTACGGCGGCGCCGGAATCCGGGAGCCGTTCCGCGACCGGCCCGTCGTGCAGAAGCCCTTCAGTCAGGCCGACCTCAAGCGGACGCTGATCAGCGCGATCCGGGCCGCCCGCGGCTGACAGTCCACATCGTCCCGCCACGGGGCTGCCGCCTTCCGGCGCCCGTTGACGCGATCCGAAAGACCGGCCTCGTTACAAGCCCTCGATGGTGAAGACGCCCGGCACATGCGCCGGCCATGCGCCGTCGCCGACGAAAACGGCGTCGGCCCGAAGCGTCATGCCGGCGCACCAGGGATTGCGGCCGACCCACGCACGCACCGCACGGGAAAAGCGCCGACGCTTCGCGGCGTCGATCGCCGTTCGGGCATCGTCCAGCCGCGATCGCGCCTTGACCTCCACGAACACGATGGTGCGCGGACGGCGAACGATCAGGTCGATCTCGCCCCCGGCGAAGCTCACCCGTCGGCCGATCGGCCAGTAGCCTTTGGCCAGCAACGCCGCCATCGCCAGCCATTCGGCCCGGTGCCCGCGCAGGTAGGCGGCGCGGCGCTGCAGGATGCGGTCCGGCACGGCTCAACCCTGGCTGTCCCGGGCCAGCGCCAGGGCCCGGGTGTAGATGGCACGGCGCGGCTGCCCGGTCTCGTCCGCGACGAGGCTCGCCGCATCCTTGATCGAGTGCCGTTCGAGGGCGGTGCGGATCAGCCCGTCCAGGGCGGCGTCCCCCTCGGCCGTACGCTCCGGCGCCGTCGCGGCGCCGATGATGACGACGATCTCGCCCTTCGGCGCGCCCTCCTGCCCGAACCGCTCGCTCAGCGAGCCGAGCGTGTCCCGGCGGATCGTCTCGTAGAACTTGGTCAGTTCCCGGGTCACCGCGGCAGGACGGTCGGCGCCGAGCACGGACGCGGCGTCGGCCAGCATCTCCGGCAGGCGATGCGGCGACTCGAACAGCACCAGCGTGCCCGGGACCTGGATCAGGGCTTCGAGGCGGTTGCGCCGGGCCCCGGCCTTCTGGGGCAGGAACCCCTCGAAGAAGAACCGGTCGGTGGGCAGGCCCGCGGCCACCAGCGCAGTCATGACCGCGGAGGGCCCAGGCACGGGCGTGATCGCGACCCCGGCCTCGATCGCCGCCTGGACGAGCTTGTAGCCGGGGTCCGACACGAGCGGCGTCCCGGCATCCGAGACCAGGGCCAGGGCCTCGCCGGCCCGGAGCCGGGCCACCATCCGGTCGCGGACAGCCTCGTTCGAATGCTCGTGATAGGCCAGCAACGGGGTCGTGATCCCGTAATGCGCCAAGAGCGTCCGGGTCACCCGGGTATCCTCGGCCAGCACGGCGTCGGCCGCCGCCAGGGTCGCGAGCGCCCGGATGGTGATGTCGCGCAGGTTGCCGATCGGCGTCGCCACGATGTGCAGGCCCGGCGCCAACGGCTCGGTCTCGCTGGCCAGGCCAAAGGCCGTGAACGTGGTGTTTCGCGGGCGGTCCGCACCGGGCCTCTGGGACGGGGGTGTGGAAGTCGGTTTGGTTGAGATCGCTGGCCCCGGGGCATCGAATCGACGGTTCATCGCGGGTGATCTTGCCACAGTGCCGGCCCCGCGTCGCGGCTGCGCGTCGAGTCCGGGGGCAAGTCGGCACCGGCGCGTTTACATTTGAAAAATGCTCGGTCAGGTTGTTCGAACCTGCCCGAAGGAGACCGCCATGGCGCGTCCGAAGTGTGGGCGGAACCGTCTCGTGCGAGTCACCGCCCTGACCGTTGCCCTCAGTGCCTTGGCGCTGGGCGGCTGCGTCGGCGGATTCGGGGACGGACGCGCGACCCGGCGCAGCGCACAGCCCCGGGCCGAACTATCGCCGCCGGCCGACGTGCCGCAGGGC
>NZ_VRVD01000419.1:0-4132 GCF_008040015.1 Methylobacterium sp. WL18
AAGGACAGCACGCGCCTTCCCTCCCCCGCAGAGGGGGGAGGGAAGGCGCGTGCTGTCCTTGGATAGGGTTCTCTTGCGGCCTAGAACCATCCGGACTGCGATGTGTGAATCCGTTAGCCCGCACGGGAGAGGGGGCGCGTCGCGGCCTGCACCGGCCGATGTGGGACCATCGTCGCCCTGCGGGGCGGAGTGTCCGCGCGCTACCCCCCCGTCACGCTCATGTGCCGCGGCACGGCGGCCGGGCGCTGGCGCTCGATGATGAAGTCGTGGCCCTTGGGCTTGCGGGTGATCGCCTCGACCACGGCGGCGGCCAGCACGGCGTCATCTGGGGAGGCGCGCAGCACCGCCCGCAGGTCCGCCGAATCCTCCTGGCCGAGGCACAGGTAGAGCTGGCCGGTGCAGGTCAGGCGCACCCGGTTGCAGCTCTCGCAGAAATTGTGGGTCAGCGGCGTGATGAAGCCGAGCTTGCCGCCGGTCTCCTCGACCCGGACGTAGCGCGCCGGGCCGCCGGTGCGGTCGGAGAGCGGCGTCAGGGTGTAGCGGCTCTCCAGGCGCTGCCGGGCCACCGACAGGGGCAGGAACTGGTCGGTGCGGTCGGCCTCGATCTCGCCCAGCGGCATGACCTCGATCAGCGTCATGTCCATGCCGAGCCCGTGGGCCCAGGCGATCATGTCGGGGATCTCGTCGGCGTTGACGTCGCGCAGCGCCACCGCGTTGATCTTGACCTTCATGCCGGCCGCCCGCGCGGCTGCGATGCCGTCGAGCACCACCGGCAGGTCGCCCCGCCGGGTGATCGCCCGGAACTTCTGGGGGTCCAGCGTATCCAGGGACACGTTGATCCGGCGCACCCCGAGGCTCGCCAGCTCGGCGGCGTAGCGCGTGAGCTGCGTGCCGTTGGTGGTCAGCGTCAACTCGTCCAGCGCGCCCGAATCGAGGTGGCGCGACAGGCGGCGGAACAGGTGCATGATGTCGCGGCGGACCAGCGGCTCGCCGCCGGTGATCCGCAGCTTGCGCACGCCCCGGGCGATGAACACGCCGCAGAGCCGGTCCAGCTCCTCCAGGGTCAGCAGGTCGCGCTTGGGCAGGAACTGCATGGTCTCCGACATGCAGTAGGCGCAGCGAAGGTCGCAGCGATCCGTCACGGAGATGCGCAGGTAGGAGATCGCCCGCTGGAACGGGTCGATCAGCGGTGCGGGACTCGGCGCGCGGGGCGCCTCGGCCGAAAACCCCTGCGGCGTGCTGGAGATGTCATCGAGCATGATTGAGCATATGATGCCCGATACGGTCGTGGGCAAGCCGACCCCGGGCCGCGGCCCCGGAATGCTTGAGGAGTGTGACCCGTGAACGAGGATCTGTGGCCGACCGAGATCCGCCTGTCGGCCGACCGGCGGGTGCTGAACGTCGCCTTCGAGGACGGAGCGCGCTTCGCCCTGCCGGCCGAGTACCTGCGGGTGTCGAGCCCGTCGGCCGAGGTGCAGGGGCATTCGCCCCTGGAGCGCAAGGTGATCGGCGGCAAGCGCGCCGTGGCGATCCTGGCCGTCGAGCAGATCGGCAACTACGCGGTCAAGCTCGGCTTCGACGACATGCACGACACTGGGATCTACGGCTGGAGCTATCTCCACACGCTGGGCCGCGACTACGAATCCCGCTGGCAGACCTACCTCACCGAACTGTCCGAGCGCGGACTCGACCGCGAGACCGCGCGCACCGCCCCGGTGAAGCAGACCGGGGGCTGCGGCTCGGGCTCGTGCGGCTGCCATTGAGGTCGACTGGTCAGAAAGCCGGCAGCTTCCGCGCCATGACGACTTCTCTCGGCAATGATTCCGACGCACGATGACGGCATGACGGAGCTTCTCGACCGAGCCATCGCGCGCGTGCGCATGCTGCCCTCCGAAACCCAGGACGAGCTGGCCGGCGTCCTCCTGCGCCTCGCCGGCGAGGACGAGCCTGTCTACCGGATCAGCCCGGAGGAAGAAGCGTCTTTCGCGAACTCGCGCGCCCAGGCGGAGCGGCGTGATTTCGCTTCGGATGAGCAGATCCGGGCGATCTGGGCGAAGCACGGGCTTTGAGACTGCGCTTTACTGCGGATGCGGCGGCGGAACTTGAGCGTGTGCTCTCGGAGATCGCGCAGGCATCGCCTCAAGGGGCACGACGCGTTCAGGGCCGGATCCAGATTGTCCTCGATTTCCTTATGGATCAGCCGAGAAGCGGCCGGTTGACGAGCCTAAAAAATCTGCGGTGCATCGCAGTGCGACCCTACCCGTATTTAATTTTCTACGAGGCTTCCGAAGACGAAGTCGTCATCATCGGAATCCGCCATGGTGCCCGTGCCCCCTCCTCGATGCCGGGAGCGCCGTGACGCGCGGTCGGGCCGATCGGGCGTTCAGATCTGACCGGCGCTTCGGCCGGCGATCGCATCCTAATCTTTGGACGTTCGGTGCGAGCCGGACGTCCCGCCAGCCTCGGAGTCACCATGGCCTTCACCTGCACGATCCCCGCAGTGCCCACGATCCAGCAGGACGACGCCACGGTCCGGATCACCCGCTGGGACTTTCCGCCCGGGTCGGTGACCGGCTGGCACGAGCACGGCTGGCCGTATTTCGTGGTGATGCTGGTCGAGGGCGTGCTGCGCGTCCATGACGGCGCGGCGGTCAGCGAGACCCTGCTGGCGGCCGGGCAATCCTACATGCGGCCGGCCGGGATCCGGCACGACGTCATGAACGGGTCGGAGCATCCGATCGCGTTCATCGAGATCGAGGTGAAGCGCCCCGATGCGCTTGTGACAATGCCCGAGGCCTGAACGCAAAAGGGCCGACCTCGCGGCCGGCCCTGAACGAAAAGTCCCAAAAAATCAGCGCTGTACGATGACCTTCGTGCCGACCTTGGCGCGGGTGTAGAGGTCGGTGACGTCGTCGTTGGTCATGCGGATGCAGCCCGAGGAGACGGCGGTGCCGATGGTCTCCGGCTCGTTCGAGCCGTGGATCCGGTAGATCGAGCCGCCGAGATACATGGCGCGGGCGCCGAGGGGGTTCTCGAGGCCGCCCTTCATGTAGCGCGGCAGGTCTGGCCGGCGGCGCAGCATGGTCGACGGCGGACGCCAATCCGGCCACTCGCGCTTCATCGTGATGGTCTGCACGCCGCCCCAGGTGAAGCCCGGACGGCCGACGCCGACGCCGTAGCGCAGGGCCTGGCCGCCGCCCATCACGTAATAGAGCCGCCGCTCGGCCGTGGAGACCACGATCGTGCCGGCGCCGTAGGGGCCGCTATACGCCACGGTCTCGCGCGGGATCGCCGACATCTGCGGCACCGCCGCGTCCATGGGGTCGGCCGGGTTGAGGGAGGCGTTGGCCACCGGCACCGCCACGGTCTCGATGGCCTGCGGGCGCACCCGCACGGACAGCGCATCGTTCAGAGGCTGACGGGTCAGCGGGTCGATCTCGTAGGCGAACGCCGGCGCGGTGCAGGCGACCGCGCCGAAGAGCCCGACGAGGGCGGGAAGGAAACGACGCATCAAAGCCTCTCGGGGCAGGCGCGAAATGGAGTGGGAACGCAGCGAATTACCGGGGCACGATGCCGTGCCGATCCTCGCCAAGGGGTAAACGCTCGCGTCCCAAAACCAAGCCTCAAACCGCCCCGCTCGGCCGGTTCCGCCCCTCCGTGACTCGATGGCAACACTGTGGCAGCTTGGCCATAAGCGCGGGGGATGGACGAGGGCGGTCGCGCGTGTCGGCGGGCATCGAGGCAACCGCATGGGACATTGCTGGTCCCGATCGAGGCGCGCCTTACACGGACGTTCGAACACCCTGCGTGTCATCCCGGGGCCGCGCGGCGGAGCCCGGGATCCATAACCGCCGAGCTCACGATCTTGCACCGTCGGCGGCTCTGGGTTCCGGGCTCGCCTGCGGCGCCCCGGAATGACAAAGCGATTTGCTCTGCCGACGTCGGCTTGCCGATCGGGGAGCAGAACCACGGGGTCACTGCGTGCCTCGGCGACTTCATGCCGGGCCATCGGCGCGGTGTTTATCCAGCCCGAAGCTCACGCCTCGTCGGCGGCGAGCCAGATCGCGGGCTCGAGGGGCGTTGCGCGGACGAGAGCCGGCGCGGCGGCCGGGAGGCCGCGGATCTGGCTCAG
>NZ_VRVD01000041.1:0-18327 GCF_008040015.1 Methylobacterium sp. WL18
GGGCGGCGATCCCGGCCGGCAGCCCCCGGCTCACCGCCCAGAACACCCCCGACAGGTAGATCCCCTGCATCAGGAAGCCGGCCACCATCGGATCGCGCCAGCCCGCCCGGGTCCCGGGCCAGCGCACCCGGGACGCCACCGCGATCAGCGCCAGCAGCAGGGCGACCCCGGTGAACCGGACCGCCGTGAAGCCCAGCGGATCGGCGTGCGGGATCACCGCCCGGGCGGAGATGAAGCCGGTCGCCCAGATCGGGACGAACAGGACCGGCAGGGCGCCGGCGGCGAGCGCCGGACGTGGAGCGGACGTAAGCATGGCTGTATCAAGGCGCATCGGGTAAGCCGGGCGCAACAGAAATCAGACCTGTCGGGTGCCGTGAACCGATCGGACCCGCACGGGAGGCACCGAGACCCGCTTTCCCAGGCCGCGAACGGGACCGGTCCGGCGGCGTTGACGGGCCGGCCCGGGCGTCCTTCATCGGCGGCCCGGCCACGAGGATCGTTGGACACCCGTGAACGCACTCCGCAACGGATTTCAGGTCGCGGGCCTCGCGGCGCAGCGCTTCGTCTCCCATGACGGATGGGCGATCGCCAGCCACATCGCGCTCTCGACCCTGACCTCCCTGTTCCCGTTCCTGATCCTGCTGGCGGCGCTGGCCGGCCTGTTCGGCACGCAGTCGCTCGCCGACGAGGCCGGCGTCCTGATCTTCGACGCGTGGCCCCGGGAGATCGCCAAGCCGATCGTCGGCGAGGTCCACCGGGTGCTCACCGAGCAGCGCAGCGGCGTGCTGACGCTGGGCGCCCTGTTCGCCCTGTACTTCTCGTCCTCGGGCGTCGAGAGCCTGCGGGTCGGCCTGAACCGGGCCTACGGGTTGCGGGAGAGCCGGCCCTGGTGGCTGACCCGGCTCGAATCGATCGGCTACGTGATCTGCGGCGCCTTCGCGATGCTGGCCTTCGCGCTGCTCGTGGTGCTGGGCCCGCTGATCTGGCGCAACGTCGTGCTGGTCGCGCCGGGGCTGGAGCCCCTGAGCCTCACGGTGGCGATCGGGCGGATCGGCGTCACCGCCCTGCTGCTGGCGGTGGTGCTGATCATCGCCCACAAGTTCGTCGCCGCCGGCCGGCGCTCGATCCTGTCGGTGCTGCCGGGAATCGGGGTGACGCTGGTCCTGTGGTTCTTCGCCGGCCTCGGCTTCGGCTATTATCTCGACCGCTTCTCGAACGCCTACGCGTCCACCTACGGGGGCCTGGCCACCGCGATGGTGTTCCTGGTGTTCCTGTACTGGCTGGCCGCCATGTTCCTGTTCGGCGGCGAGATCAACGGCACGGTGATCGCCGCCCGGCGCAGCCGGCTGCAGGCGAAGATGCTGGCGCGCCGCGCCGAGATGGAGGGACGATGGACGGCATCGAGCACCTGACCGTTCGCGTGAACGGCGCGGACCTGCACGTCGCGCGCTGCGGCACGGGCACCCCGCTGCTGCTGCTCCACGGCTGGCCGGAATTCTGGATGACCTGGGAGCCCGTGATGGCGCGGCTCAGGGCGCGCCACACCCTGATCGCCCCGGACCTGCGCGGCTTCGGCGACAGCGACAAGCCCGAGGGCGCCTTCGGACCGCCGGAGCAGGCGGCCGACATGGCGGCGCTGCTCGATGCGCTCGGCATCGACCGCGCCGGCATCGTCGGCCACGATGTCGGCGGCGCGGTGATCCAGGCGCTGGCCCGGGCTCATCCGGAGCGGTGCGCCGGCCTGTTCCTGTTCGACTTCGTCTATCCCGGGATCGGCCCCCGCCTCGGCGCCCCGGACCGGCTCAGCGAGATCTGGTACCAGTCCTTCAACCAGATGGACCTGGCGGTGACGCTGGTGGGTGCCAGCCGGGCAAGCTGCGCCGCCTATATCGGCCACTTCCTGCGGCACTGGTCGCACCGCAAGGATGCGTTCGATCCCGTTCTGGACGCCTTCGCGGACGCCTACATGAAGCCCGGCAACCTCGCGGGCGGGTTCGCACATTACCGGGCCGCCCATGCCGGCCGGATCGCGATGCTGAAGGGCGAGGCCCCGACCCTGCCGCCGATCACGGTGCCGACCTGCGTGCGCTGGGCGGAGCACGACCCGATCTTCCCCTTCGCCTGGACCGACCGCCTGGGCGAGACGTTCTCGGACCTCGACCTGGCGCCGTTCCCGGGCGTCGGCCACTTCCCCCATCGGGAGGATCCCGACCGGGCCGCGGCCGAGATCGCCGGGTTTTTCGGGCGGATCGGGTGGGTGTGACGTAACCGTCAGCGGGACTGGTTGCGGTAGACGCACTCGCGCCCGCGATCCTCGTACCCGCCCGGACAGGCGGTGACGCAGGCGCCGGCCGCGAGTTTTTTCGGGGGCGGGCAGGCGCCGGCAACTTGCGCCTGGGCCGGGACGGCGGCGAGCAGCAGTGCGATCAGGGCCTTGGCTATGAGGGTGCGGCCTGCCGTGGCCCGGCTGATCCCTTCGAGACACCGCATCGTCATCCATCCCGCCACCGGACCACCGATCGAGAGCTATGCCGTCGCGCGGCCGCGTCACCCGTGGGCCGGGTGTCCCGACGCACCGCGCTCCGTCAGCACGGCCACGATCCGCGCCACCTCGGCCTCGGCGGCGCAAAAACCCCGGCTCGTGTCGATCACAAAGTCGGCCCGGGCTCGCTTCTCGGCATCCGGCATCTGCTTGGCCAGGATCGCCGTGAAGGCCGCCTCGGTCATGCCGGGACGGGCCAGCACCCGGGCGCGTTGCACCTCGGGGGGCGCGCTGACCACCGCGACCGCGTCGCAGCGGGTCTCGCCGCCGGTCTCGTAGAGGAGCGGGATGTCGAGGACGACCAGCGGCGCGTCCGCGTGCCGGGCCAGGAACGCCGTGCTGGCCGCCCGGACCAACGGGTGGACGATGCGTTCGAGCGCCGCCATCCGGTCGGGATCGCCGAGCACCGCGTCGCGCAGGCGGGCGCGGTCGACGCCGCCCTGCGGGTCGAGCACGCCGGGAAAGGCGGCCCCGATCGCCGCGGCAGCCTCGCCGCCCGGACCGTAGAGGGCGTGGACGGCGGCGTCGGCATCGTGGACCGGCACGCCGAGCGCCGAAAACATCTTGGCGGTGGCCGACTTGCCCATGCCGATCGAGCCGGTCAGGCCGAGGATGACGGGGCGGTCCTTTGTCATCCGGAAAGATCCGCCACGATCCGGTCGCGCAGGCCCCGGGTGACGGCCGGGCGCAGGCCGAACCAGGCCTCGAAGCCCGGCACCGCCTGGTGCAGCAGCATGCCGAGCCCGTCCACCGCCGCGAGACCGCGCCGCCGCGCCGCCGCCAGCAGGTCCGTCTCCAGGGGGGCATAGACGATGTCGGCCACCGCGGCGGTCGCCGGCAGCGGGGTGAGGTCGAGGTCGAGGGGCGGCTGGCCCTTCATGCCGAGCGAGGTGGTGTTGACGACGAGTCCCGCCCCGGCGAGCGCATCGGGCAGGTCGTTCCAATCGAGCGCCGCGCCGATCCCCGGGGCCAGGGCCGCGAGGGTCTCGGCGCGGGTGCGGGTGCGGTTGGCGATCAGGATCCGGCGGACACCGTTCTCGGCCAGCCCGACCACGATCGCCCGGGCCGCGCCGCCGGCCGCGACGGCCTGGAAGGATCCGCGCTGAGCCGGGCCGCGCGTCCGGACAGCAATTCTTCGAAGAACGACCCCGGATTCGGGCGCCGCGGCTTACGCTTCGTGGACTACGCGGAGGCTGGCGTCGGATTCCCGTCCGCGAACTGCGTCGATCCGCGAAACGTGTCGCGGGCCAGGCCGGGAAACGCGACCGCCTGGAACAGGCCTCGGGCACCCAGGAACGCCACGAAGGCCAGCCACAGCCCGGCATTTCCCAGGCCGAACACCTGCACCAGCCCCAGAGCCGCGCAGTAGATCGCGAGCGCCCCCGCCATCAGGTTGCGCATCGCCCGCGTCCAGGTGGCGCCGATATAGATCCCGTCATAGGCGAACGCCGCCGTTGCGGCGAACGGCGCCAGCGCGGCATACGGCAGGTATGCCCGGGCGGTCTCGCGCACCGGCGCGCTGGTGGTGACGAAGTCGATGAAGCCCGGCCCCAAACCGAGCGCCAGCAGGCTGACCCCGATCCCGAAGCCCAGGCACCAGCGCAGGCTCAACGCGGAGGCCCGCCGGAACCCGGCGGCGTCCCGGGCGCCAACCGCTTGTCCGCACAGGGTTTCCGCCGCCGTAGCGAAGCCGTCGAGGAAGAAGCCGCCGATCAGGAACAGGTTCCAGAGGACGGAATTCGCCGCCAGGACCACGTCGCCCTGGCGGGCGCCGAGCGCCGAGAACAGCACGATGCCGGTGATCAGCGCCAGGGTGCGCAGGATCACGTCGAGGTTGACGCTGAGCGTCCGGCGCAGGGCGGCGGCGTCCCGCAGGTCGCGCAGCGGCACCCGGAACGGTCGCGATCCGAGCCGCGCGAGCACGATCAGGCCGAGCCCCAGCCCGGCCGCCTCCGCGCACAAAGTCGCCAGCGCCGCGCCGGCGAGCCCCAGGCCGAGGCCCAGCACGAAGGCGAGCGTCAGCCCGACATTGATCAGGTTGATCGCCACCTGCAGCAGCAGACCGAGATCGGTCCGCCCACGCCCCACCACCGAGCCGAGCACGCCATAACTTGCCAGCACGAAGGGCGCGGACAGGATGCGGATATGGAAGTAGGTCGCGAGCCCCGACGTCACCGCCTCGCTGGCGCCACTGACCGCGAAGGCGGCTTTGGCGATCGGCCATTGCAGCGCGAGCAGGGCCAGGCCGATCGCGGCGCCGGCCATCAGCGCTCGGGCCAGGATGCGGTCGACCTCGATGCCCTCCCGGGCCCCGACCGCCTGCGCGGTCAGTCCCGCGGTTGCCATGCGCAGGGACCCGAACGACCAGAAGATGGCATCGAAGATGACGGCTCCCAGCGCAACCGCGCCGAGCAGGGCCGCATCGCCGAGCCGGCCGATCACCGCCGCGCCGACGAAGCCGAGCATCGGCGTCGTGACGTTGGCGAGCGTCATCGGCAGCGCCAACGCCAATACGCTGCGGTGCGTCGGCAGGACCGGGGCGGCGGGCGGATGCGTCATGCCGCGACCTTAGCCGAGCCGGACGATGCGCGTCCCGATCAGCGCGAGGTCGCGAACAGCCGCGACAACAGCCAGAGCGGGATGACGACCACGGCGCCCGCGACGATCCAGCCGCCGAAATCGTGCAGCGAGGCGAGGCCGATCTCGAGGAGCGCCCGGGCCGAGTCGTAGGCGTGCCAGAATAGCCGGCCCGGCGTCAGGCCGAGCATCGCCATGAAGGCGCCGACCAGGACCGAAAGGAACAGCAGGCGCAGGAAGACGCCGGCGGGCGAGCCGCCAAGGAATCGGTGCAGCGCGGAGGGCCGCCGCTGGTATGTCTCAGACCCGTAGGCGGCGTTCGGCGGCGGAGCGCCTTGCCGGCGCCGGTCGTGATCGACGAGCATCGCGTCCTCATGAAGCCAGGAAGGGTCCGGATCGGCGACGAAACGGGCGGAACCGTGGCCGGCACACAACACCGCGTCGAAACCGGATCCCGGATCGGACGTTAGCGGGTTTCACCCACGGACCCGAGATGGCAAGCGAGAGCCGTCCCGCCAAGATGCCGGGAATGGCCGCGGGACAGCGCCGACGGGACGAGACCCAACATGATCGACCACGCCTTGTTCGACCCGGCGACGATCGATCCCGAGACGCTTCGGCTCAATGCCGAGATCGTCGCGGCGCACGCCGCCCTGCCTGATCCCTGGTCGTTCCCGATCGAGGAGGTTCGTGCCCGCCGCCGCGCCGGGACCAAGGCGGCTCCGGCGATGCCGCACAGCGCCCGGGCGGAATGGATGACGATCGAGGGGCCCAGCGGTCCGCTCAAGCTGCGCGTGGTCCGCCCGAAGGCCGACACGAAGGTGCGCGGCGCCTATCTTCACATCCACCGGGGCGGCTGGGTCTGGGGCGCGGCCGACGAGCAGGATCCCTGGCTCGAGCGCATCGCCGACGCCTGCGGCTTCGTCGTGCTGTCGGTGGAGTACCGCCTCGCCCCAGAGCATCCTTATCCGGCCGCGCTACTCGATTGCGAGGCCGCCGCCCTCTGGCTCGCGGGACCCGGCCGGGCCGAGTTCGGCGTCCACGCGCTGACGATCGGTGGCGAGTCGGTCGGCGCGCACCTCGCCGTGATGGTGCTGCTGCGCCTGCGGGACCGGCACAACCAGCCGCGCGCGTTCCGGGGCGCCAACCTCAACGCGGGCTTCTACGACCTCGGCCTGACCCCGTCGGTGCGCAACTGGGGCGACGAGCGCCTCGTCGTGAACACCCTCGATCTCACCAAGTTCGCGGACGGCTACGTCCGCGAGGGGATCGACCGACGGCGTCCGGACGTGTCGCCGATCTATGCCGACCTGAAAGGATTGCCGCCGGCCCTGTTCACCATCGGGACCGCTGACCCGCTTCTCGACGACACGCTCTACATGTCGGCGCGCTGGGCCGCCGCGGGCAATGGCGGCCACACCGCGATCTATCCCGGCGGTTGCCACGTCTTCGCCCGGTACCCGAGTCCGATGAGCGAGCGAGCCCTGGAACTGATCGACCGCTTCCTGATGGCCCTGGCCTGAGCGATCGATCCGAGATCCTGCCGGAGGCCTTCCGGGCGTGGTTCGCCGCGCGTGGCTGGACGCCGCGGCCGCACCAGCTCGACCTGCTGCGGATCGCCCGGTCGGGCCGGTCGGCGCTCCTGGTGGCGCCGACCGGCGCCGGTAAGACGCTCGCAGGATTCCTGCCGAGCCTCGTGGCTCTGGCGGAACGGGCAGCCCCCAAAGCGGAGCCCAAGACCGCCAAGGGCCTGCATACCCTCTACGTCTCGCCGCTCAAGGCGCTGGCGGTCGACATCGCCCGCAACCTCGACGCGCCCATCGCCCAGATGGGTCTCCCGGTACGCGTCGAGACCCGCACCGGCGATACCCCGGCGCACAAGCGCACCCGCCAGATCAGCCGCCCGCCCGACATCCTGCTGACGACGCCCGAGCAGCTGGCGCTTCTGATCGCCCATCGCGACGCCGCCGAATTCTTCTCCGGCCTGCGCTGCGTCATCCTCGACGAGCTGCATGCCCTCGTGACCTCGAAACGCGGGGACCTGCTCTCCCTGGCCCTCGCCCGGCTGCACCGCCTCAGCCCGGATCTGGCAGCGATCGGGCTGTCCGCAACGGTCCGAGAGCCCGACGAATTGCGGAAGTACCTGGTGCCGCAGCTGGAGCTTTCCCCTCCCCCCTCTGCGGGCGGTCGGAGTCATACAGCCCCGGACGAGGCTCGGGTCCCCTTTCCCGCACGGGAGAGGAAGCGCGTCGCGGTGTCGGCGCTCGATGAGGTCACACGCCCGACCCAGGCGCCTCTCCCTTCCTTCCCTGCAGAGGGGGGAGGGGAAAAACAGCCGCCCATGGCCGACCTCGTGACCGTCCGAGGCGGCGCCAAGGCCGACTTGCGCCTGCTCGATCTCGGGCGGTCGCTGCCGATCTCGGGGCACACCGCCTGGCACTCGATGCCGGCGATCTACGAATTGATCAAAGAGCACCGGACGACCCTGGTCTTCGTCAACACCCGGCTCCAGGCCGAGTACACGTTCCAAGAGCTCTGGCGCCTCAACGAGGACGCGCTGCCGATCGCGATCCATCACGGATCCCTCGACGCGCAGCAGCGGCGACGGGTCGAGGCCGCGATGGCGGAGGGACGATTGCGGGCGATCGTCTGCACCGCAACCCTCGACCTCGGCATCGACTGGGGCGACGTCGATCTCGTGGTCAATGTCGGGGCGCCCAAGGGCGCGAGCCGGATCATGCAGCGGATCGGCCGGGCCAACCACCGGATGGACGAGCCCTCGAAGGCCTATCTCGTCCCCGGCAACCGCTTCGAGATGCTGGAGTGCCAGGCGGCCCTCGACGCCGTCGAGGCGGCCGCGCAGGATACCCCCGACGCGCGGCTCGGCGCCCTCGACGTGCTCGCCCAGCACGTGCTCGGCATGGCCTGCGCGGACGCCTTCGACCCGGTCGGCCTCTACGACGAGATCGTCTCCGCAGCACCCTATGCCGGCCTGACCTGGGAATCTTTCGAGCAGGTCGTCGATTACGTCGCGACCGGCGGCTATGCCCTGCGTGCCTACGAGCGCTTCGCCAAGATCCTGCGCGGGCCCGACGGCCTCTGGCGCGTGCGCGATGCCCGGACGGCGCAGGCGTACCGGATGAATGTGGGCACGATCGTCGAGGCGGCGCGGGTCCGGGTGCGGCTCGGCCGGACCCTGCGCGGCAAGCCCGGCACGGTCCTGCCGAAGGGCGGCCGGGTGCTCGGCGAGATCGAGGACGAGTTCGCCGACACGCTCACGATCGGCGACACCTTCCTGTTCGCCGGCGAGACCCTGCGCTTCGAGGGACTCGCCGAGGACGAGGCCCTGGTGACCCGCGCGCCGCTCGGGACCGATCCTGCGATCCCCTCTTATGCCGGCGCGAAATTCCCGCTCTCGACCTTCCTGGCCGAGCGGGTCCGGGCGATCATCGCCGACCCGTTCGCCTGGGATCGCCTGCCGAAGCAGATCGGTGACTACCTCCAGCAGCAGCGCCGCCGCTCGGTCCTGCCGGGCGAGCGCGACCTGCTGGTGGAGACCTTCCCACGGGGGAAGCGCCACTACCTGACGGCCTTCCCGTTCGAGGGACGGCTGGCACATCAGACCCTCGGCATGCTGCTGACCCGGCGGATGGAGCGTGACGGCCTGCGCCCGCTCGGGTTCGCGGCCAACGATTACGGCATCGCGATCTGGACGACCCGCGATGTTTCGGAGCGCGCTGCGCTGGACCCCGACTTCATCGGCGACCTGTTCGCGGTCGACATGCTGGGCGACGACCTGGAGGCGTGGCTCGATGAATCGGCGATGATGAAGCGTACGTTCCGGCAATGCGCGGTGATCGCCGGCCTGATCGAACGCCATCACCCCGGCCTGAAGAAGTCCGGCCGTCAGGTCACGATCTCGACGGATCTGATCTACGACGTGCTGCGCAAGCACCAGCCCGACCACCTCCTGCTGCGCGCGGCGCGACAGGATGCGGCAACCGGACTCCTCGACGTGAGGCGCCTCGGCATGATGCTAGAGCGCATCCAGGGGCGAATCATTCACAAGGCTCTCGATCGGGTCTCGCCGCTCTCCGTATCCGTCATGCTCGAGATCGGGCGCGAACGGGTCTACGGTGAGGGGGCCGACGAGATCCTGGCCGAGGCCGAGGCGGAGCTTCTTCAGGAAGCCCTGTCCTGACCGTCGATCCGCCCTCCCCCATCGAGCCCGAGGATGCGATCTTGGCGGCCGGCCTGAGACTCGAGAAGACTCACAAGCACCCGACCCTGCTGCTGGCGGGCGAGACCCTGGTGCTGGATCTCTGCGGCGGCGTGTGGCTGCCCGAGCACCGCACGCTGATCGTCTCCGATCTCCATCTGGAGAAGGGGTCGTCCTACGCCGCCCGCACCGGCCAGTTCCTGCCGCCTTACGACACCCGCGAGACCCTCGCCTGCCTCCACGAGGCGGTGGTGCGCCACGATCCGACGCGCGTGGTCGCGCTCGGGGATTCCTTCCACGATGTCCGCGGCCCGGAGCGGATGGAGCCCGGCGACCGAGCCATGGTGTCGGCTTTGCAGGAGGGCCGGGACTGGGTCTGGATCGCGGGCAATCACGACGCGGCGGTCAGCGAGGGTGTCGGCGGTCGCTACGCCGACGCGCTGACCCTGGGCGGCCTGATCCTGCGTCACGAGCCGAGCGCCGAACCGGTCTCCGGCGAGATCGCCGGCCATCTCCATCCCTGCGGAAAGGTCGCCATGCGCGGCCGGGCGGTCCGCCGTCGCTGCTTCGTCACCGACGGCACCCGCCTCGTGATGCCGGCCTTCGGCGCTTACGCCGGCGGGCTGAACGTCCGCGACCGGGCCATCGAAAGCCTGTTCCCCAAGGGGTTCACGGCCCATCTGCTCGGGGATGGACGGGTCTTCACCATCGGCCGGTCGCAGCTCGCGCGGGATTGACGGGAGCGCGCG
The DNA here is from genome assembly GCF_008040015.1 of Methylobacterium sp. WL18. Classification (NCBI taxonomy): domain Bacteria; kingdom Pseudomonadati; phylum Pseudomonadota; class Alphaproteobacteria; order Hyphomicrobiales; family Methylobacteriaceae; genus Methylobacterium; species Methylobacterium sp. WL18. The sequence continues at coordinate 10,088 of NZ_VRVD01000041.1, forward strand.
TCACCGTTCGGGATATCGCTTCGCCGCGGGTGGGGGCCATGTGAACGAGCGCCGCGAGACGTCAGCGATAGAAGGTGTACGTCGCGCTGTAGGGCACACGCGCCGTCTGGCCCGGCGTGCAGACGCCCTGCGGTTTCTCACCGCCGACCGTGTCGCTCCGCAAGATATACTGCGTTCCGGCGAGCGATCCGGATCCAGTTGCTCGGCCGGACAGCAGCAGCCACGCAACGGCTTGGGGTCGCGGTGCGGGCGCCTGAGCGATGACGGTGCCCAGCACCCGGGAGCCGTCCTGCGCCTCCCAGACCGGTCCCTCGAAGTGACGCCCGACCGCGCGTCCGTCCGGCTGGACGAGTTCCGCCTCGGGCTTGGCGGGGCCCCAGGCCGGCCCCTTTTCGGCAGCGATGCAGGCATAGATCTGCACGCCCCGGGCGGAGAGCCGCGCGACTGCCACGCTGCCGGGCGGCGGCGCCAAGCCCGCCGGTTCGGCCATTGCGAAGGCCGGAGCGCAAGATGCAGCGGCGATGAGGGCTGTCCGGCAAGACCTGATGAGGGTGCGGGACGTGATGATGGCGTAGGAAATCGGTTCAGCTCCATCCTGACGGTCCGAACCGCCGATACGTCGCAAACCGCGTGCGCGTTTCACGCCGCGGCTCGCGCGTGTTCCGGGTCAGGCTGATTTCATGAACCGGGTGACACTCTCCGAGAGATCCGCTGAGTGTCCGGCAAGGCTCTCGGCGACGCCCAGGACAGCTTCCGCAAGTTGACCGGTGGCATTGGCGGCCTGCGAGACGCCGCCGATATTGCCGGACATCTCATGCGTCGAGACTGCCTGCTCCTCGACGGCGCTCGCCATCGCCAGGGTCAGCGTCGAGAGCTCGGCGACGGCGGCGGTGATCATCTCGATCGCCCCGACCGCTTCGCCGGTGGCGCTCTGGATCGCCGCAACCTGCTGGGTGATCTCGCCGGTGGCCTTCGCGGTCTGCTCGGCCAGAGCCTTGACCTCGCTCGCCACCACCGCGAAGCCCCGGCCGGCGGCGCCGGCACGGGCGGCCTCGATCGTGGCATTCAGCGCCAGGAGATTGGTCTGCCCGGCGATCGACTTGATCATGCCGACCACCGCGTCGACCTCGCGGGCGTTCTCGGCGAGCTGCCGCATCGTCGCGTCCGTGGTCTCGGCCTGGACCGCGATCTGCCGGGCACGCTCTGAGACCCGTCCGACCTGACCCGAGATCTCCTGGATCGCGCCGTTCATCTGCTCGGAATTCGCCGCCACGGACGAGGCCTTCTGCCTGGCGGCATCGGCCGACTGCGTCAGCCCCTCGGCCGAATGCTGCATCTCGCGGATCGCCGAGCCCACGGCATCGACGACACGGCTGACGTCGGTGGACATGTTCACCTGCGCGGATACGACGGCCCAGGTCAGCATCGGCCCGATGTAATTGCCCTTCCGGTCGTTGACGGCGGTGACCTGCAGGTCGAGCGTCTCCGGCCCCACCTTGATCTTGGTCCGGTGCGGCAGCCGGCTCGCATCCGCCAGCATGTTGCGCTGGTGATGCGGGTTCTTGTGGAACACGTCGAAGGAGTGGTCGAGCATCTCGTCGACCTTGATCGGCAGATATTGCTCGAGCGGCCCGAGGGTCCGCCGCGAGGTGGCGTTCAGGTAGTTGATCTTGAACTCGTTGCGGGGATCGGCCGTCATCACCGCGACCGGCATGTTGTCGATCATCGACATCAGCCGATCGATATCGTTCTTCTTGGCCGAGATGTCGGCCGCGAACTTGACCACCTTCACCGGCTTGCCGTGCGCGTCGAGGACGGGGTTGTAGGTCGCCTCCAGCCAGACCTCCGCACCGTTCTTGTCGATGCGCAGGAACTCGCCGGTGACGTACTGGCCGTCCTTCAGCTTCGACCAGAACTCCGTGTACTCTGGCGACTTGGCAAACATCGGTTCGACGAAGATGCGATGATGCTTATCCCGTACATCAGCCAGGGTGTACTTCATCAAGCTTAAAAAATTCTGGTTGGCGTTGAGGACTTGGCCGTCCATCGAGAATTCGATGATCGCCAACGACCGGTCCAAGGCGTCAAGCTTGGCCTGCGCCTCGTTGTAGACGGTTCTCTTGAACATATCGGTGCTCACGCTGCTCCCGCGGGCATATGGCCAAGATTGGGTTAAATTTTATCTAATTCGACAGTTTTTGAGACGGAATCCTATATTGATCGAAAACGGAAGAAAATATTCGTGCCACATCAATTATAATATTTTCTGATTATGGGTGTCGATTTGTATTGATGATGGTTTTTTGCTGATAATCTGGCGAATATCAGAACCAGCCTCGGCTTCGAAAATAAACGATGGGAGCCAGAGCGCTGATCAGGATAAGCGCGAGGGCGTAGGGATAGCCGTATGCCCAGTCCAGCTCCGGCATGTGCTTGAAGTTCATGCCGTACATCGAGGCGATCAGGGTCGGCGGCACGCCCACCACCGAAACCACTGTCAGCACCCGGAAGACGTTGTTCTGCTCGATGTTGATCAGTCCCAACGTGGCGTCGAGAAGGAACTGAACGTTCTCGGCGAGCCGCGTCTCGAACTCGTCCAAGGAGTCGATGTCGCGCCGGATCGTCTCGAAGCGGCCGTCCTCGGGCAGGCCCAGTCCGTCGCAGGCGGCCGACACGAACGGCACGATCCGCTCCAGGCCGAGCAGACTGGCTCGGATCTTCCCCAGGACCTTCCCGCGGTTGCTGATCCCGCGCAGGATCCGCCGCAGCGCCAGGTCACGGCGGCGGGGCGGCGGGCGTTCCAGCCGGCGGCGGTCGGCGCCGCGGACATCGAAATCGAAGATCCGCGTGGACAGCGTGTCGAGTTCGGAGGCCATGTCCTCAAGGGCGTCCGCGAGGCTGTCGACCAGTTCCTCAAGGATCACGATGAAAATCTCGCTCGGCGCGACGCTGCCGTCGCCGTCCGCGATGCGCTTCTCCGACGAGTCGATCGCGCGCATGTCGTGGAACCGGATCGTGACGAGGTGATCCTTCGACAGGAGGAACCCCAGCGGCTTCAACTGGGAATCACTGCGCTCGAAGGTGATCATCGGCGTCGAGAGCGACAGCCCGTCCTTCACCCGCCGCAGCCGGCTGGAGGATTCCACCTCCGACAGGGCGGCCCGGGACGGAACGCGCAGGCCGGTGGCCGCTTCCACGGCGGCGGCCTCCTCGGAGGTCGGGTCCTTCAGATCGAGCCAGACGGCATTGCCGGGGATCGGGCTGCCGCATTCAGGCGTCACCGCGCCTTCGGGTCCGTGCAGGCTCAGCATGAGGGCGCGTTGTCCTAGGGGAAATCGGGGCCGATGCCCCGTCATCGCGCCGTCGCGCAGGGGTGCGACAGCCTTGACTCGAAACCACGCGAGGGCTATCCCGCCGCCGTCATTGGCACTCGCCAAGACAGAGTGCTAACAGTCGGGTTTGGGAGCGGTCGCGCAGGCCGCATCAACGCCAACTGCAGACCTGAAGCAAGAGGGCAGCTCATGAAGTTCCGTCCGCTGCACGACCGCGTGGTCGTCCGTCGCATCGAGAGCGAGGAGAAGACCAAGGGCGGCATCATCATTCCGGACACCGCCAAGGAGAAGCCGCAGGAAGGCGAGATCGTCGCCGTCGGTCCCGGCGCTCGTGACGAGCAGGGCCGCGTCAACGCGCTCGACGTGAAGGCGGGGGACCGCGTCCTGTTCGGCAAGTGGTCCGGCACCGAGGTCAAGATCGACGGTCAGGACCTCCTGATCATGAAGGAATCCGACATCATGGGCGTCGTCGCCCTCTGATCGGATCCCTGTTTCCCGCCCTTTGAGGCCGTTCGAGGCCTTGGGGTCCAACCCAATCACAAGAGGCAAACCATGGCAGCGAAAGACGTTCGTTTCTCCGCCGACGCCCGCGATAAGATGCTGCGCGGCGTCGATATCCTCGCCGACGCGGTGAAGGTGACGCTGGGCCCCAAGGGCCGCAACGTCGTGATCGAGAAGAGCTTCGGCGCCCCGCGCATCACCAAGGACGGCGTCACCGTCGCCAAGGAGATCGAGCTCGCCGACAAGTTCGAGAACATGGGCGCCCAGATGGTGCGCGAAGTGGCCTCGAAGACCAACGACATCGCGGGTGACGGCACCACCACCGCCACCGTGCTGGCCCAGGCCATCGTCCGCGAAGGCGCCAAGTACGTCGCCGCCGGCATCAACCCGATGGACCTGAAGCGCGGCATCGACCTCGCCACCGCCGCCGCGGTGAAGGACATCATCGCGCGCGCCAAGAAGGTCTCGACCTCCGACGAGGTCGCCCAGGTCGGCACGATCTCCGCCAACGGCGACAAGGAGATCGGCGAGATGATCGCCCACGCCATGCAGAAGGTTGGCAACGAGGGCGTGATCACGGTCGAGGAGGCCAAGACGGCCGAGACCGAGCTCGACGTCGTCGAGGGCATGCAGTTCGACCGCGGTTACCTGTCCCCGTACTTCATCACGAACGCGGAGAAGATGGTCGCCGAACTCGAGGATCCCTACATCCTGATCCACGAGAAGAAGCTGTCGTCGCTGCAGGCGATGCTTCCGGTGCTCGAGGCCGTGGTCCAGACCGGCAAGCCCCTGTTGATCATCGCCGAGGACATCGAGGGCGAGGCGCTGGCCACCCTCGTGGTGAACAAGCTGCGCGGCGGCCTGAAGGTCGCGGCCGTGAAGGCGCCGGGCTTCGGCGATCGCCGCAAGGCGATGCTCGAGGACATCGCGATCCTGACCAAGGGCCAGATGATCGCCGAGGACCTCGGCATCAAGCTCGAGAACGTGACCCTGCCGATGCTCGGCCGCGCCAAGCGCGTCCGCATCGAGAAGGAGAACACCACGATCATCGACGGCGTCGGCGAGAAGTCGGACATCGAGGGCCGCATCTCGCAGATCAAGGCGCAGATCGAGGAGACCACCTCGGACTACGACCGGGAGAAGCTGCAGGAGCGCCTGGCCAAGCTCGCGGGCGGCGTCGCGGTGATCCGCGTCGGCGGCGCGACCGAGGTCGAGGTCAAGGAAAAGAAGGACCGCGTCGACGACGCCCTCAACGCCACCCGCGCGGCCGTCGAGGAAGGCATCGTCCCGGGCGGCGGCACCGCGCTGCTGCGCGCCAAGAAGGCCGTCGCCGAGCTGAAGAGCGATGTTCCGGACGTCCAGGCCGGCATCAAGATCGTGCTGAAGGCGCTCGAGGCCCCGATCCGTCAGATCGCCCAGAACGCCGGCGTGGAAGGCTCGATCGTGGTCGGCAAGATCACCGACAACACCTCCTCGGAGACCTACGGCTTCAACGCCCAGACCGAAGAGTATGTCGACATGATCCAGGCCGGCATCGTCGACCCGGCCAAGGTCGTCCGCACCGCCCTGCAGGACGCGGCTTCCGTCGCCGGCCTGCTGGTCACCACGGAGGCGATGGTGGCCGACGCCCCGAAGAAGGACGGCGGCGCCCCCGCGATGCCGGGCGGCGGCGGCATGGGCGGCATGGACTTCTAAATCCACGCCAACCATCGAGCTGACGAAGGGGGTCGCCGAAAGGCGGCCCCTTTTTTCGTTGGTGCGACACGGTCCCCTCACGCTCCCGCGTTAGTCCCGGCTTTCATGAGGGACGGCCGTGCGATGGCTGCAGAATGGTCTTCGCGTGCGAGATCAGCCTCGATTTGGGCAGCCAGCGTGAAGAAGCGCTGGCGGACCTCGGCGGCAAACGGATTCGATCGCTCGATCGCCTCGAAGACTTCCGGGGCGTCGTGCCGGACCATGTCGACCGCCTGCATGTGCAGTGAAAAGCTCCGCGTGGTCATATGAGTGGGAAGCGGCTCCATGGCGACGAGCACCCGCGCGATCAGATGCGTCAGGCCTTGCACCGCCGCGGCCTCGCGGTCGTGAGCCTCCGGCGTCGTGACGATCACCTTCAGTCTCAGCACCGTCCGGAGAAAAGCCGCAGCACGACGCCCCCGCCGTCCCGAGACAGCACACACCGCGATCTTCAGGCCGACGATCCCGCCGACGGCACTCTGGGGGCCGAACAGGGGATGGGTTCCCAGGATATCGACGCCGGCCGGTAATCCCGCCCGCATGATCGCGACCGGCATCATCTTCACTGAGCCGACATCGACCACCAGGGTCCCCGGTCTGAGGTGGGGGGCTATCGCGGCCACGACATCGGACAGGCGGGAAACCGGAACGGCCAGGATGACGACGGGGCAGCGTGCCGCCGCGATCAAGTCCGTTCGCACGGCGCCGTAGGTCGGGGAATCGGCCTCGGCCGGGCGGGGATCGTACACGCGCAGCGCCATGTGCGGCGCGAGATGCTGAGCGATCAGGCGACCGAAAGCGCCGAAACCGATGATCCCGACGGCGGGGCGGCCTTGAGTTGTTTGGGAGAATGACACGGTGACCTCGGGCAGGCGCGAGGTCGGCGGATCATGATGAGGTGCAACCGCCGACGACGCAGCGGTTGGGCATGATAAGCAAGCCGCCGCTATGAAAGCGGCGGGCGATAGGATGCGGTGAACGGCAAGCTTAGCATGATGACGGCCGTCTATGCCGTGCCACCTTGCTCGTCAACAAGGCCGCATCGATGCCGGGACAGGGCTGGTCGTGCACTTTTCTCAGACGTTGCTCGATCAAAAGTCCCAGGCTTCACTGCGCTGGGCGCGCGTTTCCCTTCGCGTTATCTCGGAACCAAAAAAAACGGGACGGCTTGCGCCGTCCCGTCTGTCGTCGTGCCTATCGGCCTAAGAAGATAGAAGCCAGTCGCTGGAGCAGGCCCCGCGGTGCGGGCGGAGGCTCACTCTGTCCAGGACCGTCCCCAATCTAATTGGCGGCGAAGGGATGCTGGGCCGAGTTGCGCTGCTCGGTGACGGTCGAAGCCTTCGGCTCGCCGTTCACGGCGCGCTGGATCGAGAGCTTGGTGGCCTCGTAGTTGTACTTCTGGATCTTGGCGTCATCGGCCGCTTCCCAGTGGATGAACACGCCGACCAGGATGAACAGGTCGTCGGCCTCATCGGCCGGGATGATGCCTTCGGCGACGGCGTCCTGGACGGCCTTGGCAACGCCGTGCTGGGCCGGGCCGAACATCTGGACGGCCTGACGGGCGTCGTTGATGGTGACCTTGTTGAACATCAGGGTGTTCGGCTTGCACGGCAGGTTCGGCGCGATGACCGCGAGCAGGCTGGTGAAGCCGTGCTTGTTGTTCACGAGGCCGTTGCAGAAAGCCGTCTCGGCGGGCGAGCCGCGCGGTCCGATGATCAGGTCGATGTGAGCGACTTCGTTGCCGTCGCCGACGAGGGCTTCGCCAACCTGAACCTTGGTGATCTTCGCCATTCGGTGTCTCTCCCTGGATTCCGAAATAGGGCCGCGGCGCCGGACAATGCCAGCGGCCGGGAAGCCATCCTTGTTATCGGCGCCCGAACCTCCGGACGAGCCGGTTGGGCCGAGCCGGTTGGGCCGGACAGCGCGCCGGACCCTACAGTGCGACCCAGCGGCTCACAACCCGCGCAAGGCCCTGGATCTGAGGAATTTCTTTGGCCACGGGGCGTGAAAAGCTGGAACTTATCCGTGCGTCACGCGAAGGCGGCGCCTGCCGTGGTCAAGGCGTCCCAGAACACGGTCGCGACCGTGAAATCCGCGCTGGTGCCGGGGTTGAGCCCGCGCGCCTTCAGCGACGCGTCGAGGACCAGCAGCGGCTCGACCGGACGGGTGGTGAGATCGAGGCTGTCGAGTAAGGTTGCGACCTCCCTGCGAACAGACTCCGCCACCGGTGCGCCGGCCTTGCGGGCGATGTGGCTGTCCGGAACGGTCCTGAGATAGGCCAGGTGGATCGCGGTGGTGCACCAAGTCGGATCGAGACCTGCGGCGCGCGCGCCGGCGAGGGCCGGGAGCCCGATCTCTACGATGTCCGCGAAGCCTGTGCCGTAGGCCCCAGCGATGCGGTCGCGATGCGCCGCCTCCGCCATGGCGGCGCGCAGGGAGGCCGGGGCGACGGCCGATACGTCGTGCCGCTCGGCCCGGCCGAGGCCTCCCGGGTTCGCGAGCCGGATCGCCGCGAAGACCGCTTCGGAATCGGCGGCATCGAGGGTGTCCAGCACCGCCTTGACCGATCGGCCCCCCTCCGCTGCGACAGCGAGCGGCGCGCACAGGAGCAGGATGCCGAGATTGGTGTTCTGGGCGACGGCCGCCAGGGTCGCCGTGACCCCGGCGCGGACC
>NZ_VRVD01000420.1:0-4129 GCF_008040015.1 Methylobacterium sp. WL18
CACCCGGCACCCCGCCGCATTCCACCCGCACAGTGGCGACGGTGCTGGCGCTGACGTATTCGGAACCGCCGGACGAGGCCACGCACTGGACCGGCCGCGCCGTCGCTGCGCGGACCGGCATCTCGCTCCGCTCCGTGCAGCGGATCTGGCAAGAGTACCGCCTGCAGTCGCACCGGGTGCGGACCTTCAAGCGCTCCCACGACCCGGCCTTCGCCGAATAAGAGCGCCTAACAGAACGGCACCAAGCGGGGTTTTCAGCGTTGGTTTGGCATGGCCAGACTGCTTCTCCCCGATGATCTCTGGGATGAGATCGCTCCGCTCCTCCCGCCGCCTCGGCCGCGTCCGAAGGGCGGGCGTCGTCCAATTGAGAACCGGGCCGCACTCACGGGCATCCTGTTCGTGCTGCGCTCGGGGCTGCCGTGGGAAATGCTGCCGGCCGAGATGGGCTGCGGCTCCGGCATGAGTTGTTGGCGGCGACTGCGGGATTGGCAGGCGGCGGGCGTTTGGAGCCGCCTGCATCACGTGTTGCTGGAGCGTCTTAACGCGGCGGGTGAGATCGACTGGAGCCGGGCTTGCCTGGACAGCGCGTCTGTCCCGGCCAAAAAGGGGGGCCTGCCACCGGCCCGAACCCGACGGACCGGGGCAAGCCAGGCACGAAGCGCCATCTCGTCACCGACGCGCGCGGCACCCCGCTCGGCTTCTGCCTGAGCGGGGCCAACCGGCACGACACCGTCATGATGGCGGCCACGCTCGATGCCATCCCGTCTGTGCGGAGCGGTCGGCGCGGACGACCGCGACGCCGTCCAGACAAGCTGCACGCTGACAAGGCCTACGATGCCAGACCCCGCCGCCAGGAGTGCCGGGCGCGGGGGATCGTCCCACGCATCGCACGTAGGGGCATCGAGAGCAGCGAGAAACTCGGTCGTCACCGTTGGGTCGTGGATCCTTCGACAAGCTCAGGATGAGGGCACCCACGCTTGGTTCAACCGATTCCATCGATTGCCCATCCGCTATGAGCGACGCGCAGACATCTACGAGGCCTTCACGAGCCTCGCCGCCAGCCTCATCACCCTCAACCAGATCAGACGGTTCTGTTAGGCGCTCTAAGTCGAGGATGTCGTCGGTCTCTATATGCAACTGCCCGCCCACGCCGTGGTGCTGTCCATCGACGAGAAGAGCCAGATCCAGGCTCTGGAGCGGACCCGTCCCGACCAGCCGCTCGGACCCGGGCATCCCGCTGCTCAGACGCACGACTACACCCGCCACGGCACCACGACGTTGTTTGCCGCCCTCGACGTCCTGGAAGGCACCGTGCTCGGCCGCTGCTTGCAGCGCCATCGCCACGGTGAGTTCATCCGTTTCCTCAACACCGTCGAGGCGGCAGTCCCAGAGGGCAAAGTGATCCACGTGGTGCTCGACAATTACGGCAGCCACAAGCACCCGAAGGTTCGCGCCTGGCTCACCCGCCACCCGCGATGGACCTTCCACTTCACACCGACCTCGGCCTCTTGGCTCAATGCCGTCGAGGGCTTCTTCTCCACGCTGACGCGCCGCCGTCTCCAACCGGGCACCTTCACCGGCATCGTCGACCTTCAGGCTGCCATCAAACGCTACATCGCAGAGCACAACCAAAGCCCATGACCCTTCGTCTGGACCAAGCCCGCCGCCGCCATCTTCGACGCCCTTAATCGAGCCCCCGAACCATCCGTCTGAGTCAGTGCACTAGCTGTTCGGTTGCGGAACGTCGTTGGGATGTGGCACGTTGGGCGATCAAAGCCTACGCTTGGCGGTTCGAGGGTGTGCGCCGCCTGTCTGCCAGGAGGGCTCGTTGATGCTTGCCATCCATCCCCAGATCCGCACAACCCCAGCCGTGCGAGCTGAGATCGCCCGCTCATCTGAGCGCTCCGGCGTGCTGGCCAAACGCTACGGCGTCTCCACCGAGACCATCCGCAAATGGCGCAAACGCGGCCCCGATGCCTGTCAGGATCGCTCGGCCCGGCCGCATAAGCTGCCCTGACGTGCCAGCGATGAGGAGCGTGCCATCGTGCGCGCGCTCCGCCGCTCCACCGGCTTCCCCCTCGACGCGCTGACCTTCGTCGTCAGCCACTTCCTGCCGCACCTGAACCGGGACGCCGTCTACCGCATCCTCAGGGCGGAGGGCCTCAACCGGCTGCCGCCCGCCGAGCAGGCCCGGAAGCCGCACGGCACCTTCAAGGACTACGAGGTCGGCTTCGTCCATGTCGACGTGAAGCACCTGCCCAAACAGCGTGACCGTGACGGCACCACCCGCAAACGCTACCTCTACGTCGCCATCGACCGCGCTTCCCGCTACGTGCACCTCGCGGTCATGGACAACGAGACAACGGCCTCGGCGGTGGCCTTCCTCACGGACGCATTCGACGCCTTTCCCTTCCGGGTCACCCACGTGCTCACCGATCGGGGCTCCTGCTTCACGGCTGATGCTTTCGAGGCTGCCTGCGAGCGGCACGGGGTGCAGCATCGCAAGACGCGCCCGTACACGCCGAAGACCAATGGTATGGTCGAGCGCTTCAACGGCCGGGTGCAGCGGGAGGTGTTGGGCATCATGATCTACAGCCACGCCGACCTGGAGATCGTGCTGCGCGGCTTCAACGCGGCCTACAACGGTCGCCGTCAGCGCATGCTCGAAGGTCTCTCGCCCGAGATGGTGTTGCGCCAGCGTCTCGAAGCTGAGCCCGAGCTCGCCAATCCCACCTACAGACCGCCCAGCCCAAGCCTCATCAAACGCGCCCTTCGCATCGTCGCAGACGCCAAGGAGGTCTCGCATCCAGAAAGCTAGTGGTCTGAGTTAGAAGTTTTCTGACAGAAGCGTTCGACGCTTGCGAGGATCGCATCAGCGGGTTTGGTCCAGACGAAGGGCTTTGGATCGACGTTGGTTTGGTCGATGTAGGCGTGGATCGCAGCTTCGAGATCGCTGGTCTGTTGGAAGGCACCACGCTGCAGACGTCGACGAGTGAGAAGGGCAAACCAGCCCTCGACGAGATTGAGCCATGATGCGGACGTCGGCGTGAAATGAAGGTGCCAACGCTGACGCTTCACCAGCCAGTCGTGGATCAGCTTGGTTTTGTGGGTAGCCGCGTTGTCGAGCACGAGGTGCACGTCGAGATCGCCTGGGACGGCCGCCTCGATCCGATCGAGGAAGTCGCGGAACTCGATCGAACGATGCCGGCCGGTGCAGTGGCCGATCACCGTCCCGGCCTGGACGTCAAGGGCGGCGAACAGGTCGGTTGTACCCTGGCGACGATAATCGTGAGTTCGGCGCTCCGGCTGGCCGGGCCGCATCGGCAGCACGGGGGCCGTGCCCGTCAGCGCTTGGATCTGCGGCTTCTCGTCGACGCACAGCACCACGGCACGATGCGGCGGAGCCATGTAGAGGCCGACCACGTCCCGGACCTTGTCGACGAAGGCGGGATCGGTCGAAAGCTTGAAGGTGTCGGTCTTGTGCGGCTGCAGCCCAAAGGCACGCCAGACCCGCGAGACCATGCTCTGGCTCATGCCGACCCGCCGGGCCATGGCGCGGGTCGACCAGTGGGTGGCGTTCTCTGGCTGGCTCTCCAGCGTAAGGGTGACCATCCCTTCGATGGCCGTGTCCGTGACGGCACGTGGCGCACCGGAGCGAGGCAGGTCGACGAGGCCGTCGAGGCGATGGGCGAGGAAACGGGCGCGCCACGTTGTGACGCTCATCCGGCTGACGCCGAGATCACGGGCAACGCCACTGTTGGTCGATCCCGGCTCAGCGCAGGCCAGCACGATCCGCGCGCGCTGAGCCAAGGCTTGGCCGACATTGCGACGGCGGACGAGCCCCACCAGGCGCGTGCGCTCGTCCTCGGTCAGATGGAGAGGAGCAGGTTTTGGACCACGGGCCATGGGTCACCTCCGTGCGGACATCCCCGACACATAGGTGCAAGCTCAAAATCTGAAACCGTACTTCTAACTCAGACCACTAGCGCTACTTTGGCAGTTTGACTTCAGGGTGGCAGATTGAGAACGGCGTCACAGTGCGGGCATCGCCGCGGTGGTGGCTGACTGAGGTGATCCAGGATGGCTTGGCGGATCGCCGGCATCGAGGGCTGGGGCGGCGGGCAGGCGC
>NZ_VRVD01000421.1:0-4126 GCF_008040015.1 Methylobacterium sp. WL18
GCCGCCGACGGTGATGTCGTAATCCTCGGCCACCGCCGGCGGCACGGTCAGTTCCTCGGCCACAATGGTGGCGAAGCCCTGGGCCTCGCCCGGGCCGACGACGACGCTGGTACGCTCGACGCGGCTCGCGATGACCTTGCCCTCGTGGCGGATCTGAATCGTCACCGGCACGTCGAACCGACCGGGCGCACCCTTCGGGCCGAGCAGCACGTTGGCCTCCACGCCAACCTTGACAGTGATCGAGCCGTCCTGGCGCCGGGCGCATTCCCGGGCGAGCCGGCCGACCGAGAACTGCGTCCGCACATCGCTCCCGGCGAGGACGCGATACGCCGCACCGTTCTCCGCCACCTCGACCGGCGGGCAATAGGGCGGATCGAGGCTCTGCGGCTGCGACGGCGGGACCGTCGTGCCGCCGAACTTGAACAGGTTGGAGAAGACATTGCCGTCCTCGGCGCGGGCCGGGCTCGCGGCGAGCGAACCGGCGAGGATCAGGCCGCACAGGCCCAGAAACAGGTCACGCTCACCGATCATCGCACGGCTCCCGGGCGGCATCGTCATTTCAAGCTGTCGAACCCGGCCGCGAAGCCTTTCATCGAGAGCGGGATGCCGACGCCTTCCTCGGGCGTCTGGAAAACGATGAAGGTCGCCTGCGTGCCGGCCTTGAACTGGCGGATCAGGCCGTCATCCATCACCACCTCGGCCACGCAACCGGTTGTCAGGCAGCGCACGAAGCCGGCTCGGCCGACATCGGTCTGGTCGATCTTCAGGCCGAGCCCGGAGGGAAGGAGCACGCCCAGCGGCGCCACCACCCGCAGCAGGTAACCGCGATTGTCCGCCGTCTTCAGAACGATCACCACCAGGGTGAGGTTCGGGCGGTCCTCAGCGGCCAGGTACTGCACCAGGGCGCATTGCTCGGCCTTCGCGCCGGCCGGCGTCTCGCAGCGCAGCTGCCAATCGTCGAAGGTCTTGCGCACCATGCCCTGGGCGGCGGCCGGCCCAACCGATGCGAGCCCTGCCGCGGAGAAGGCAAGGCAGGCCGGCAAGACGGCGCGCCGGACGACGCGCCGGAAACGATCGAGCTTCGCGTGAAGCGGCACCGCCGAACCCTTCGGAACGCCATCGCCGAGGACCGGCGAGGCCGTAAAATCGGGGGTGTTCCGACCATGGTCGGACCCGCGCTGTCAAGCGATGCCGGCTCCGGTGTTGCTCCTTGACGCTACCCGAAGGTTGCAGAACGGCCTAAATAGGGTTCGCTTTTCCTCCAGCGCAGGATCCTGAAGCTGTGATGCGCCCGCTCGCCCTCTCGGCCGCCTGCTTGATGGCCACCCTCGCGCAGGCTGGGGCACAATCGCTGCCGGTCGGCGAGACCACCTATGTGGAACACTCCCTCAACCGCTCCGACACGCTGATCGTCGAGCATCCGCCCGTGGCGGTGAACCCGTATGGCGGCCGCAACGGACAGGCCGCGATCGCCGGCTATTGCCGCGAAGGCGGCCTGGTGCGCCGCCGCGACACCTTCGGCAACCCGGTGATCATCCGGCAGCGCGAGGTCTGCGACAGCGTCGCCCCCCGCACGCTCGAGCCCGGCCAGGTCAACCCGCGGCCGGTCTGGCCCGGCGAAGCCGTGACGCGCCAGAAGGTCCTGCGCGCTAAGGGCTGAGGCAAGGGCTGAGACAGGGGCTGAGGCTTGGCCGGTCAGCCGTAGCGATGCAGGCTGGTGCCGTTGCGCTTCAGCCACGCCTCGGCCGCGTCGACGTGCGGGCATAGCCCGTGCAGCAGCGCCCAGTACCGCGCCGAATGGTTCATCTCGCGCAGGTGCGCCATCTCGTGGGCGACGAGGTAATCGAGCACCATCGGGGGCGCCAGGATCAGGCGCCATGAGAAGTTCAGCTCGCCCCGCGCCGTGCAGGATCCCCAACGGCTGCGGGTGTCCCGCAGGGTGATGCGGACCGGCCGTTGGCCGAGCAGCGGCGCATAGCGCTCCACCGCCTCGGCGAGGTCGCGCCGTGCCTCGCGGGTCAGGTAGTCCCGGATCCGGCGCGGGACGTGGGCGGGCTCGCAGGAGAGGGAGATCACCGGTTCCCCGGCCTCCGTCTCGACGCGCACCGCGCCGCTGCGCGTCCCGCGCAGATGCAAACGGTGTGGCGTCCCGCGCAGCGGCAGGATCGCGTCCGGAACGAAACCGATCCGCTCCGGCACCCGTGCCAGACGCGCGGCAATCCACCCGGCATGGCTGGTGGCGAAGCGCTGGGCGGTGTTGACGGCGGTTCGGCTCGGTAGGGTGATCACGACCTCGCCGGTGGCGGCCGAGACCCGCAGGGTGATCCGGCGCGCGGTCGGCCGCCGGCGCAGCGCGATCTGGAGGCTTGCTCCCTCGTGCTGGACCTCAAGGTGGTCGGGATCGGGGCGACGCAGGAGCGCGAACGACATGGCGCAGTTCTAGCCGGCTCCGAACCTGGGCTCCAGATCTCGGGACCGAGATTTGCTTTGGTTCCAGGATCTCAGGCGGCCAGCGCGCGGGCCCAGACCTCGGTCTCGGGCAGCACCAGCAGGGCGGCAGCCGCGAGCGCGATACCGTACGGAATCCCGGTCTTGGCATCGTGGAGGTGCAGCGCGAAGGGCAAGCGCGCGATGCGCATCGGGAGCGGGTAGGCGCGCACGGCCAGGATCGCGAGCGTCAGGCCGCCGCCGAGGATCGAGGCCACCAGCAGGTAATCGCCCAAGCCGTCGAAGCCCAGCCAGAGCGCCGTGGCGGCGGCCAGCTTGGCGTCGCCACCGCCGATCACCCCGAAGGCAAACAGCGTGAAGGTCACGGTCAGCACCAGGGCGGCAGCGCCGACATGGAGCCCGATCTCGGACCAGCTCATCGGGCCGGTGACGGCCAGAAGCGCGAACCCCGCGACGAGCGCCAACGAGATCCGGTTCGGTATCAGCATCGTCAGCAGGTCGCTGGCCGCCGCGTAGGCCATCAGGAACGGGAACAGCACCAGCAGGCCGAAACCGGCCGTTCCGAGACTCGCGATCGCCGATCCTGCGCCAACCATCTCGGGCCAACCCTATCCGTACCTGGCGGGGAAGCGGCTCGGGGCCGCAGCCGAACGACGGATCCGGCCGGCCGAGACCCCATCGCCTGACGCGATGGAGCCTCGAACCTGCCGCAGATCCCGATCGTGAAGAGACCCGATTAGTTCAGGTTGCCGGAGATCGCGCTGAACTTGGCCGACAGCGAGGTGCCGACAGTCTTCAGCGCGCCGATGATGACGACGGCGATCAGGGCGGCGATCATGCCGTACTCAATCGCGGTGGCGCCGGACTCGTCGGAGGCGAAACGCGAGAACAGGGTCTTCATGGAGGGCGATCCTTCGATCAAGAACGGGCAACGTGAAGTTTGAAAGATGACCGACGAAGATTTCTACGTCTCGATCGGCGGCATTTGGAGATTGCCTGTTACGCCTTGAAATTCGGTTAAATCGCACCCCGAACAAAGTCCGCTCCCGGCCCGCTGCGAGCTTAGTGAAGGATAGGTTTCGCCGTTGCCGAGCATACGCGGGGCCGCCTTATGCTTAGCGGTTCCTTCACCGGTCCCGGGCTATCGCTGCGGCTTCGGTGTCGCGCCACGCGCAGGCGCCGGCCGCTTCCGAGGAACCCGATGCGCCGCACCCTGTCGAATGCGGGCCGAGCCGGCCTCGTCCTCCTGCTGACGGGTGCCGCGGTCGCGGCCGCCCAGCCGGAGCCGCTGCCGATCGTCACCGTGCTGGTGGACAACGCCAAGGTCATCCGCCTGCCGGAGAAGACCGCGACCGTCATCGTCGGCAACCCCATCATCGCGGAGGTCACGCCGCAGAAGAACGGCGTGCTCGTGCTCACGGGCAAGAGCTACGGCTCGACCAACCTGATCGCGCTCGACACGGCCGGCGCGATGATCGCCGAGACGATGATCCGGGTCGAGGCATCGCGGGACGCGACCATCACGGTCCAGCGCGGGATGGATCAGGAATCGCTGTCCTGCACGCCGAAATGCCAGCCGGCGGTCCAGCTCGGCGACGCAGCGAAGTATTTCGACACGCAGAGCGGCCAGGCCGATGCCCGCCGCAAGCTCGCGACCGGCGGCGGCGCGGGGGGCCCC
>NZ_VRVD01000422.1:0-4111 GCF_008040015.1 Methylobacterium sp. WL18
GTGCCGGCGAGCGCGAGGTTCGACCATTCCTCGCCGCCCAGCACCGCGCTGCCCACCGACAGGTCGAGGTCGAGCATGGCAGGCAACCCGGCCCCGGCGCCCGGCACCGCGGCGAGGAGGCTGCGGGTGTAGGCGTGCTCGGGGGCCGCGAACAGGTCGGCGGTGGTGCGCATCTCCACGATGGCACCGCGATGCATCACGGCGATCCGGTCGCAGATCGTGGCCGCCACCCGCAGGTCGTGGGTGATGAACAGCATCGCCAGCGACAGCCGCTGCTTCAGGTCCTCGAGGAGATCCAGCACCTGACGCTGGACCGAGACGTCGAGCGCGGAGACCGCCTCGTCGGCCACCAGCACGTCCGGTTCCATGGCGAGCGCCCGGGCGATGCCGATGCGCTGGCGCTGGCCGCCCGAGAAGGCGTTCGGGTAGCGGGCGGCCGCCTTCGGGTCGAGGCCGACGAGGTCGAGGAGGTTCCGGGTGCGCTCCCGCGCCTCCGCGGCCGGCACGCCGTGGGCGATCGGGCCCGCCATGATGATCTGCTCCACGGTGCGGCGCGGATTCAGCGAGGCGAACGGGTCCTGGAAGATCATCTGGATGCGGCTGCGCTGCGCCCGCAGGTCCGCGCTCCGGAGGGCGGTGTAGTCGAGGCTGCCGAGCCGGACGGTGCCGCCGTCGGGCTCGATCAGCCGGATCGCGAGCCGTGCCGTAGTCGACTTGCCGGAGCCGGATTCGCCGACCAGCCCCAGGGTCTCGCCGCGCCGCACGTCGAAGGCGACCTCCTTGACCGCCGCGACCACCCGGGGCTTGCCGAACAGGCCCGCCTTGGTGGTGTAGGTCTTGGATAGCCCGACCACCGACAGGGCCACCGGAGACGCCTGCACGCTGGCCCGCACCGGCGGGGTCAGGCTCGGCACCGCGGCGAGCAGCGCCTTCGTGTAGGGGGCCTGGGGATCGCGCAGCACCGCCTCGGCGCTGCCCGATTCGACCAGCCGGCCGCGCTGGAGCACCGCCACGTGGTCGGCGATCTCCGCGACCACGCCGAAATCATGGGTGATGAACAGGACGCTCATCCCGCGCTTGCGCTGCAACTCGCGGATCAGCTTCAGGATCTGGGCCTGGGTGGTCACGTCCAGCGCCGTGGTCGGCTCGTCGGCGACCAGGACCGACGGCTCCAGGGCCAACGCCATGGCTATCATCGCCCGCTGCCGCTGGCCGCCGGAGAGCTGGTGCGGATAGGCCCGCACCGCCTCCTCGGGGTTGGGCAGCCCGACCTCGGTCGCCAGAGCCACCGCCCGGGCCCGCCGCTCGGCCCGGGTGAGCAGGTTATGCGCCTCGAACATCTCGGCGATCTGGTCGCCGATGCGCATCACCGGGTTGAGCGCGGTCATCGGCTCCTGGAACACCATGGCGATCCGCCGCCCGCGCAGGGCGCGCCAGGCCGGCTCGTCCAGGCTCAGCAGGTCCCGTCCCTCGAACAGGATCGAACCGCCCTCGGGCTTGAGCGACCGGGGCAACAGGCCGGTGAGCGCGTAGGCGCTCATCGACTTGCCGGAGCCGGATTCTCCCACCACGCAGAGGATCCTGCCGGGCTCCAGGTCGAGGTTCAGGCCCTCGACGGCGTAGGGACGGTCGGCGCCCTTGGGGAGCGCGATCGTCAGGTCACGGATGCGGACGACCGGCTCGCTCATGGTTCAGCTCCTCGCGGCGCGGCGGCGCAGGATGTCCGGCCCGGCCTCGCCGAGATCCCAGAACAGCCCGGCCATGATCGCCAGGCCCTCGCGGGTGCTGGAGGCGAGCATGTGCTCGTCCGGCCCGTGCTGGCGGCAGGCCGGGTAGGAATGCGGCACCCAGAGGGTCGGCAGGCCGAGGATCTCCGAGAAGGCGTCGTTCGGCAGCGAACCGCCGAGATTGGGCAGCAGGGCCGGTTTTTTTCCGGCGCTCGCCTCGATCGAGAGAAGCGCCCAGTCCACCCAAGGGTCTTCCACCGGCAGCCGCGTCGCTTGGAAAACCTCCGAAGCCCGGGCCGGCCGGACCTCGATCATGGGGAAACCGTTGGCGTCGAGATGGGCGCGCACGTTCTGGATCAGGTTCTGCCAGTCGGTGCCGACCACGAAGCGCAGCTGCAGGGTCGCCTTGGCGTGGGGCGGCACCGCGTTGAGCGGCCCGTCCGGATCGCCGGTCTTGAAGGCCAGGACTTCCAGGGTGTTCCAGGCGAAGACCCGCTCGGCCGGGGAGAGCCCGGGCTCGCCCCAATCGGAATCGATCGTCGGGGCGGTCGGATCCTCGCCGACCCGGATGTCGCGGAGCGCCGCGCGCACGCCCTCGGGGATGGGCGGCGGCCGCAGGGCCGCGACCAGGATGCTGCCGCGGGCATCGACCATCGAGGCGATCGCCGAGGCCAGAACCGTACCGGGGTTGCGCAGCAGGCCGCCCCAATTGCCGGAATGGTGCGGGCCCTCGCGCAGGTTCAGGCTCAGCTCGAAATTGTACGCGCCGCGGGAGCCCAGGAAGAGCGTCGGGCGCTCGGCGCTGAGCCGCGGCCCGTCCGAGGCGATCAGCACGTCGGCGCGCAGGGCCTCCGCTTGCGCACGGCAGAACGGGCGCAGGCCCGGTGAGCCGGATTCCTCGCCCATCTCGATCAGCAGCTTCACGTTGAAGCCGAGGCGGCCGTCGCGCGCCGCGATCACCTGCTCCAAGGCCGCGAGGTTGATGATGTGCTGGCCCTTGTTGTCGGCGGTGCCGCGCCCGTACCAGCGGTCGCCCTCGACCACGATCTCCCAGGGGGCCAGCCCCGCGCGCCATTGCTCCGGATAGCCCCGCACCGTGTCGCCGTGGCCGTAGATCAGCACGGTGGGGAGGTCCGGTCCCTCGTGCCGCTCGGCGATCAGGAACGGGCCGTGCACCCCGTCAGGATTGTCGTGTTTTTTGGGTGTCTCGAAGCCGAGGCGGGTGACGAGAGGGGTGATGAAGGTGTCGAGATAGGCGTGCAGGGCCGCCTCCTGGCCGGGCGCCTGGCTCTCGGTCGGGTAGGCGACCGCCTCCCGCATGAGCGCGAGGAACGCGCCGGCGTCGAAGGTGTCGGTTGCGCGCCCGATGGCGGCGTCTCGCGTCATGGTGTGTTTCCCGTGAAACATTGCGGTTCGGCTTCGGAACGGATCCCGCGCCGCCGGGGCTGGTCGGCCGGTCCGGGGCGCCCCCGGACGTCTGATCAATGCCGGCCCTCGGGGGCCGTGATGTCGCGCAGGCCGTCGCCCAGGAGGTTGATCGCCAGCACGAGGAAGAGGAGCGCCACACCCGGAATGGTGATCACCCAGGGCTGGAAGAACATGTACTGCTTGCCCTCGGCGATCATCAGGCCCCAGGACGGCAGCGGCGGCTGCACCCCGAGGCCCAGGAACGACAGGGCGGCTTCGAGCAGGATCGCGTGCGCCATCTCCAGGGTCGCCACGACGATCAGCGCGTTGAGGATGTTGGGCAGGATTTCTTGGCCGATGATGCGCAGGTCGGTGAGGCCCGAGGCGCGGGCGGCCGAGACGAAATCCTGGTTCCGGATCTGCTGCGTGGCGGCCCGGGTCACCACGGCGAAGCGGTCCCAGAGCAGGAAGCCCAGCACCAGCACCACGACCTTGAGCGAGCCGCCGACCAGCGACGCCATGGCCAGGGCCACCAGCACCACGGGCATCGCCAGCCGGGTGGTCACGATGTAGCTCACCACCGAATCGACCCAGCCGCCGAAATAGCCGGCGCAGAGGCCGAGCACCGTGCCGATCAGCCCGGAGATCAGCGCCGCCGAGATCCCGATCAGCAGGGAGATCTGGCCGCCGTAGAGCAGGCGGCTGAGATAGTCGCGCCCGAGCTTGTCGGTGCCGAGCACGTGGTCCCAGTTGCCCTTGGCCTGCCAGATCGGCGGGATCAGGCGGCGCGAGACGTCCTGCGCATAGGGGTCGTGCGGGGCGATCAGCGGGGCGGCCAGCGCGGCCAGCACGATCAGCCCGAGGATGCCGGCCCCGATCAGGAAGCCGGCGTGATGCAGGCCGCGCCGGAGCACGATGCCGGTCGGCGAGCGTACCGGCGCCAGGGCGGCCGGGACCTCTATGTCCGGGGGGAGGGC
>NZ_VRVD01000423.1:0-4110 GCF_008040015.1 Methylobacterium sp. WL18
TCGTCCTGCGCCGACGCCGTCACGGGGCGCGGCCGCCGGCGGGCGCGTCGTCGCCGCTCAGCATCGCCACCGTGCCGCGGTAGGAGGGCAGGCCGGTGAGCACGCCCTCGAAATCGGCCAAGGCCTCGCCGACCTGGATCCCGTGCGCCGACAGCTTCATCTCGCGGATGGTGCGCTCGTGCGCGTTGACCCGGCTCTTCACCACGGACAGGGCCGTGCGGACCTCACCCTTGGCTTCGAAGAAGCGGAACAGCAGGATCGAATCGCTGAGATAGCTGAGATCGATGTCGGTGCGGACCTCGCCGATGACCCCGTGCTGCCCCAGGACCAGCAGCGTCGTGACGCCCTGCTGGTTCAGGTAGCTCAGCATCTCGTGCATCTGCAGGATGAGATACTCCTCGCCCGGCATCGCGTGCAGGTAGGCGTTCAGGCTGTCGATCGCGACGACGCTGGAGCCGCGCTCCTCCACGCCCTGCCGGACCATGCTGGAGAACTCCCCGGGGGAGAGTTCGGCCGGGTCGATCTGCGTGATCGTCAGGCGCCCGGCCGCGATATGCGGGCTCAGGTCCATGCCAAGGGTCGCCGACCGCGCGAGCAGGGTCGCGAGGCCCTCGTCGAACAGGTAGTAGGTGCCCCGCTCGCCGCGCTCCAGGGCGGTCAGCATGCAGCGGATGGCCATGGTGGTCTTGCCCACCCCGGAGGGGCCGAGCAGCAGGGTGTTGGTGCCGGGCACCAGTCCGCCGCCGAGCAGCAGGTCGAGCGCGTCCGAGCCCGTGGAGCGCGCCGTCGCGTCGAACGGCGTGTGGTGCTCCGCCGCGATCAGGCGCGGGAACGCCAGGATACCGCCGGTCTCAAGCAGGAAGTCGTGGTAGCCGCCCCGGTACTTGATGCCCCGCATCTTGACGATGCGCAGGCGCCGGCGCTCGGAGCCGAACTCGCGCGGGGACTGCTCCAGCGAGACCACCCCGTGGGCGATGCTGTGGAGCTGCAGGTCGCCCGTCTCCGAGGTGCGGTCGTCGAGCATCAGCACGGTGCAGGCCCGCTTGGCGAAGAACTGCTTGAGCGCCAGGATCTGGCGGCGGTAGCGCAGCGGGTTCTGGGCCAGCAGGCGCAGCTCCGACAGCGAGTCGAACACGACCCGCTCGGGCTTCAGCGCCTCGACCCGGGCGATGACCTCCCGGACGGTCTCGCCGAGCTCGATCTCGGACGGGTGGAGGATCGACTGCTCGCTGTCGGGGTCGAGCCCCATCTCGTTGACGAGCTCGTAGAGTTCGATGCCGTCGAGGGACCAGCCGTGGGTCGCGGCGGACGCGCGGAGCTCCTGGCCGGTCTCCGACAGGGTGACGTAGAGCGTCGGCTCGCCCCGGGCCGCGCCCGCGCGCAGGAACTGGAGCGCCAGGGTGGTCTTGCCGGTTCCGGGCGTGCCCTCGAGCAGGTAGAGCCGGCTCGGGGTCAGGCCGCCGCAGAGGATGTCGTCCAGACCGGGAACGCCCGTCGAGATTCGCGGCGCCGGACCGGCCGGGAACGCCGTTTCGGTATCGGTCATCGGCTTGCTCTACGCTTCCCCCCGCGGTCCCACGCGCCCCGGTGCCGCGCGCACGGTAGCGGCCGCGCCACGCCTTGTCAGTGCCGCCGGCGCCGCAGCAGCCGTGAGGCGCCCGTGCGCCGCGGGACAGCGCGGGGGCCTCACGTCTCGATCATGTCCCGGATGCGCGAGGCCAGCGCCTCGATCACGAAGGGCTTGGTGAGGACCTGCATGCCGTCGTCCAGGTAGCCGTTGCCCACCGCGGCGTTCTCGGCATAGCCGGTGATGAACAGCACCTTGAGCCCGGGACGGGTCTCGCGGGCGGCATCGGCCACCTGCCGGCCGTTCATGCCGCCCGGCAGGCCGACATCGGTGATCAGCAGGTCGATCCGCACGTCCGATTGCAGGACCTTCAGCCCGGACGGGCCGTCGGCGGCCTCGATGGCCATGTAGCCGAGATCCTCCAGGACCTCGGTCACCAGCATCCGCACGGAGGGCTCGTCGTCGATGATCAGGACCGTCTCGCCCTGCTCGGCCCGGGGCGCCGCGGCGGGATCCGGCATCGCCACCGCGGCGGCGATGTCGCCATGGAAGCGCGGCAGGTAGAGGCACACGGTCGTGCCCTGACCGACCTCGGAATAGATCCGCACCTGCCCGCCCGATTGCCGGGCGAAGCCGTAGATCATCGACAGGCCGAGCCCGGTGCCCTGCCCGATGGGCTTGGTGGTGAAGAACGGGTCGAAGGCCTTGGCGATCACCTCCGGGGGCATGCCGGTCCCGGTATCGGACACGCAGAGCGACAGGTACTGGCCGTGCGGCAGGTCGCGCTCCCGGGCGGCGCGGTCGTCGAGCCAGCGGTTGGCGGTCTCGATGGTGATGCGCCCGCCTTCCGGCATGGCGTCCCGGGCGTTGATGCACAGGTTCAGGAGCCCGTTCTCGAGCTGGCCGGGATCGACCAGGGCGGGCCACAGGCCGGCCGAGCCGACGACCTCGATATGGATCGACGGGCCGACGGTCCGGCGGACCAGCTCCTCCATGCCGTGGACCAGGACGTTCACGTCGGTGGGCTTGGGGTCGAGGGTCTGGCGGCGCGAGAAGGCGAGCAGGCGGTGAGTCAGCGCCGCCGCCCGCTTGGCCGCGCCCTGGGCGGCGGTCATGTAGCGGTCGAGGTCGGTCATCCGACCCTGGCTCATCCGCGTCTGCAGCAGCTCCAGGCTGCCCGAGATGCCGGTGAGCAGGTTGTTGAAGTCGTGGGCGATGCCGCCGGTGAGCTGCCCGACCGCCTCCATCTTCTGCGACTGCCGCAGGGCCTCCTCGACCTTCTCGCGCCGGGCGGCCTCTTCGGCCACGCGCCGCTCCAGGGTGGCGTTGAACGCCTCCAGGGCGGCCTTGGCGCGCAGCTCTTCCTCGATGTTGCGGGCCTCGATGACCGTGCCGATCGGCTCGCCGCGCTCGTTCCGGATCGGGCTCGCGGTGAAGCCTACGGGATAGAACGAGCCGTCCTTGTGGACGAAGACCTCCTCGCCCTGCTCGCGCTCGTTCTCCGGGAAGGCCTGGTCGATCGGGCATTCGCAGAGCGGGTAGGGCGATCCGTCCGGCCGCGTGTGGTGGACCACGTCGTGCAGGGCGCGGCCCTCGGTCTCCTCCAGGGCGAAGCCGGTGAGCGTCTCGGCGGCGCGGTTCATGTAGCTGCAGTGCTGGCGCTCATCCATCAGGAAGATCGCCTGCGAGGTGTTGTTGAGGATGGCGTCGAGGCGGCGCGAGGTCTCGACCAGGCGCTCCTCGGCGGCCTTGCGGTCGTGGATGTCGGTGACCGAGCCGATATAGCCGCGGAAGCCGCCATCCTCCCCGAGGCGGGGCTGGGCCGCGTCGATGAACCAGCGGTAGCGGCCGTCGGCGCCGCGCAGGCGGTACTCCACCCGGAAGGCGCCATGCCGGGCGTTGGCCTCCAGGAACGCCTGGCCCGACGAATCCCGGTCGTCCGGATGCACGGCGTCGAGCCAGCCGAGGCCGTGGCTCTCCGGGATGGTCTGGCCGGTGTACTCGTACCAGCGCCGGTTGAGATAGGTGCAGGCTCCGTCGACCCCAGTCATCCACATCATGACCGGGGCGTGGTCGGCCATGTTGCGGAACCGCGCCTCGCTCTCCCGGAGCGCGGTCTCGGCCCGCATCCGGGCCGTGGTCTCCGTGCAGGTGCAGAACACCCCGGCCACCGCGCCGTCCGCGTCCCGGAGCGGCGCGCAGGAGAGGGTGAACCAGGTCTCCTCGTCGTAGCCGTGGCGGTTCATGACCAGGGGCCGGTTCTCGACCCAGGTCGCCTCGCCGGCCATCGCCGCCTCGACGAGGGGCGCGAGGTCGGCCCAGATCTCCGCCCAGACGTCCCGGAGGCGCGCACCCATGGCGGCCGGATGCTTGCTGCCCAGGACATCCGCGTAGGCGTCGTTGTAGAGGAGGCCCAGCGCCGGCCCGACGGCCACGAACATCGGGAACCCCGACCCGTGGATCAGGCTCACGGCGGCCGACAGCCACTGGGGCCAGCGCTCGGGCGGGCCCAGCGGCGAGGACGACCAGTCGAACGCGCGCAT
>NZ_VRVD01000424.1:0-4106 GCF_008040015.1 Methylobacterium sp. WL18
CGTGGCCGCCATCCGGCGGCGCACCGGCGCCTCGCAGGCCCGCTTCGCGCAGAGCATCGGGATCGCGGTCTCGACCCTGCGCAACTGGGAGCAGGGCCGACGCCGCCCGGAGGGGCCGGCCCGGGTGCTGCTGGCGCTGTTGGACCGGAATCCGCTTGTGGTGCAGGAGCTGCTGGTGGGTGAAGGCTGAGGGTTAATGCCGTCTGCTCCCGACCCGATGCGGTCGCCAATTGTCCATTGAAGAGACCTCGAAAGCGGACACCCGCGGTACTCTAGTTGCGGCGCAGCTAGACCAGTGCGTAACCCGTATCCGCACGCTCGATCCTTCCACTTGTGGCGAGGTGCATCCCGGTCACCCTCAAGCCGTCGACTGCCGCACGGTCGAGGATGCGCCGTCGCGTCGTGATTGCTTCCGCTGGATCGGTGTCCCAGATCACCGTCCAATCCGGATGCGGCATCTGTAGGATCCGCGAGTGGACGATATCGCCCCAGATCAGCAGGCGGTTGGAGCCGTCCGCGATCAAGACGCCCATATGTCCCGGTGTATGGCCGGGCAGCGGCAGCGCATGGATACCCGGTGCTAGCTCCGCCTCGCCGGAGACACGCCGGACCCTGTCAGGATAGGCCGCCAGCACCGCCTGTGCGGTCTCGAACATCGGGCTCAATGGAGCCGGAGCGGAGGCTCTGGCAGCCGCATCCGACCAGTAGGCCACCTCACGCTCCTGCAGCACGAGTTCCGCGTTTGCGAACCGCGCGAGGCGGTCCGGCGTCAAGAGACCGCCGGCATGGTCGGCGTGCAGATGGCTGAGCCAGATGGTCTCGATCTGCTCCGGCCGCACGCCCTCCGTCGCCAGTGCCGCGGTTACCCGGTCGAAGCCCGGCCCGAGGACGGTGCCGCAGCCCGCATCGAGCAGCCAGTGCCGTTCCCCGCGTCGGATCAGGAACGCGTTGACCGGCTCCGGCGACGGGCCCTTCGCAGGAAGACCGGCCCCCTCCAGCAAGGCTTGTCCGGCCTGGCTTTCGGCTGCCGGGATCATGCTCGGCTCCAGCGGAAAGAGGCCGTCGCGCAACGGCGTCACCGTGAACGCGCCGACCTGGTACGGGCCATTCACGGGCGCGGCCATTGCAGGGAGGTGAAATCCGAGCGGGAGCAGGGCGGACGCAGTCAGAAGGTTACGGCGAGACAGGTGAAGCGACATGGTCGGCTCCGTGGAGAGGGGGCAGCACCATCCTCTGGATCGTGGCGGGATCAGACCAGGGAAGTCCTCCCGCTGAAGCCCGGGCATTCTTCCCGTCCGAGTGAGCCATGGCTTGCGCACCCCCACGGTCCCGGTGCCAAATCAGAGCATCGCTTCGAGCCCGGCTGCTTGATCCATGAGCCTGCCCACACATCTCGGTCTGCGCCTTCTTGTTGTGGCCGCGCTCTGCCTAGTGGGGGCGATCGCATGGGCCGCCTGGGACGCTCACGCAAGCCTCCGCTGGGAGGCTGCAATGTCGGCAGATCGGATCGCCGCGCAGCTCGCGCGTCAGCCGGGCCTCGGAAGCGCCGGACCAGCTGCAATGCCCGCCAGCGCACCGCAGGCCGCGCCGGCCATCGTCACGCTCCTGCCGGGCATCTGCGCCGACATTCATCTCGGCGTGGAATTACCCCGCCGCTTTTGCGGTGACTGGGACGGCCTCGATGCCGCCCCTGCGTGGTTCCGCGAAGCCCTCGTCTGGGAGGCCGCTGCCGCGCCGACGATCCGGGCGATCGTGTATCGCGAGCGGACCATCGGCAGTGTCACGGCATGGCCCGATCCGATGGCATCTGCGGCTCGTCTCTGGCGGCGCACGCGCCTCGCAGGCGGACTGGTCCTTGGTTTGGCGGCGGCGACGCTCCTTCTCAACTGGCTCGCCGTGATGCGGCTCGTCGCACCGGTTGGGCGGATCGTGCACGGGCTGGAAAACCTCGACACGGCCGGCACCCACCCGCCGCTGCCACGCTTTGCCGCCACAGAGTTCGACCGGATTGCCCGCGCCTGCAACGCCCTGGCCGACCGGCTTGCCAACATTGAGGCCGAGCGCGCGGGCCTGATGCAGCGGCTCGTTACGGTTCAGGAAGAAGAGCGGCAGGCCCTTGCGCGCGACCTACACGATGCCTTCGGCCAGTGCCTGGCCGCTGCGGGGGCACGTGCCGCAGCGATCGAACTGGCTGCGCCCCCGGAGCGCGACGATCTTCGCGAGGACGCCCAGGGCATCGAAGCCATCATCGCCACCATGCGGGAGAGCCTGCGTGGAGCCCTGGCCCGCCTCGAACTGCCCGATCTCGCCGAAGCCGGATTGGAGGAGGCGCTGCGTGGCCTCGTTGCGGACTGGCGAGGACAACTTCGGTCCGGGCCGGCCCTGCATCTCGATGTCAGGGGCGATCTCACCGACATACCCGAGAACGTTGCGGCGAGCCTCTATCGGATCGCGCAGGAACTGCTGACGAACGCCTTGCGACATGGCCGGCCGAGCCGGATCTTCCTGCGGCTCGGCCGGTCGGAGGCCGGACTACGAGCGGTGACGCTGACGCTCGACGATGACGGCGGGGGCGATGTGTCCCGAACCACTTCTCACACGGGCCGTGGGCTCGTCGGCATCCGAGCGCGGCTCGCTGCCCTCGGCGGAAGCTTTTCGCTCACCGGCACCGGTTCAGGCATCCGTGCCTGTGCATCCGTGCCGACGGCCGGCTGAGATCGCCTCATGGCCACGACCATCCTGTTCGTCGATGACCATCCAGTCGTGCGCGAGGGCTATCGCCGCCTGATCGAGCGACAGCAGGGCTTGGTCGTGGTCGCGGAAGCCGAGAACGCGGCAATGGCCTATTCCCACTACAAGGCTCACAAGCCCGAGCTCGTGATCCTCGACCTGTCGCTGCCTGGCCCAAGCGGTATCGAGGCCATCCGTCACATCCGCCAGTGGGATGGGTCTGCTCGCATCGTCGTGTTCAGCATGCGCACCGGGGCGATGATCGCGCGCCAAGCCTTCGCCGCCGGGGCGAGCGGGTATGTCAGCAAGGCGAGCCCACCCCGTGAGCTGCTGGCGGCGGTTGCGACCGTGCTCCGCGGCGAGCGGGCGATGAGCGCCGACATCGCGCGCGCGATCGCTCAGGACGAGGTGGCTGGTGGGCGCACGGCGCTCGACGACCTCAGCCCGCGGGAGTTCGAAATCTTGAGCCTGACCGTCGGCGGGATGACCGCCCAAGCCGTAGCCGAGGCACTGTGTCTGAGCCTTAAAACGGTGCACAACAACCTCTCGGTGATCCGCGCCACTCTTGGGGCACGCACCGATGCCCATCTCGTCTGGATCGCGATTGGGGCTGGGCTTGTATCGCCCTCTGAGGAACTGTCGCTGAAGGAGCCCTAGCACTTCGTCTGCTTTGACGACCTTTCGACCAGAAGCCGACAGGCAGGAAACCACCCATCGCAGACCGCCTGAGCCGACACCAACCGTCGCCCCCCAAACCACCGCGCGCCGACCGCCCACCCGCGCGCTTGCGCCCGCGCCTCGGATCGCCGACAGCTTCGGCTCTCCCCACGGCACCGGGAATCACCCGCGTTGAACGTCCTGTCGATCCAGTCCCACGTCGCCTACGGCCCTATCGGTAAAGCGGCGACGGTGTCCCCGATGCGGCGGCTCGGGGTCGAGGTCTGGCCGGTCCACACGGTGCGGTTCTCTAACCACACCGACTCCGAGGCATGACCAGCCCGGTCTTCGCGGCGCAGAGGGCACGCGGCGGCACGGGCCGTCGTCGGAGGCAAAGTCTTCGGCAACCGCAACGGGTCGATATCCGGCTCCTGGGCCTCGGCCCCGATCCCGTGTAGCGGCCCCAGCCCATCACCACTGCGCAGACCGACTTCGGAACGGAACGGGCGGGTTTCGCATTGCTGGCGCCACATGCGGGAGCCTGCCGTGAGACCCATCCGCCGCGTTCTTCTCGGGCTGTCGCTCCTGGCCGTCCCGCTCCTGGCCGTCCCGCAGCCCCTCCGGGCGCAGGCCGCCGCCGGTGAGGCGTATACCACCACCCTGGAGGCGGACGCGCCCCGCCCGGGGCCGCCGCCGCCGCTGCCGGACCTGTCCGATCC
>NZ_VRVD01000425.1:0-4104 GCF_008040015.1 Methylobacterium sp. WL18
GCTGACCGCGACGAGCCGGTGCCCGGCGGCGCGGATGCCCGGGGCCATGTAGTCGCGGGCGACCCAGCCGTAGCCGACGATGCCCCAGCCGACCCCGTCCATCACCAGCGCTCCGGCAGATCGACGAATTCGCGGGCGCGGACGCGCTGCGTCTCGGGCCCGTCGATGCGGCCGTCGAAGGTGAGCTGCGCGGGGCCCGGCGATCGCATCGGGTAGGTGGCGCGGGGGGCGTATTCCGCCTCGTATCGCTCGGAGGGCCAGCGGATCGCGTAGCCGTCCCCCTCCGGCCGATACAGCGGGTTGAGCTGCACGACGGTGCCGGCCTTCGGCAGCGTCAGGCCGTCCACCACCGCCCGCGGAGCCGGACGCATGCCGGGGCCCGCCACCACCGAGAACGCCTCGCAGCTCCGCAGCGCCGTGGGTTCCTGGGGCACCGGCGCCCGGCCCTCGACCAGGGCGCGGGTCAATTCCGCGTCGTCGTACACGAGGGCGTCGGGGAACAGGTCGGCGATCTCCTCGGCGGTGACGGCCCGGCCGGCGGAGAAGCCCGGGCAATCGCGGTTGTGGATGTGGCTGAGCGCGAGCCAGCCGTCGTCCCCGGCATTCAGCCGCAGGTTCTCGAGCAGGGCCGGCTTATCGTCGAGGAAGTAGAAGGCGTCGTTGCAGGCCACGAGATCGACCGGCGCGCCGGGGATCGGCCAGTGCGGCGAGCCGGCGTCGAAGCAGACGAGTTGCGCCTTCGGCCCCACGACCCAATGGCGTGCGACCCAGAGCTTGGCGAAGACCACGTCGGCGCCGGCGGCCTTGCAGCCGCGGCGCTCGAGTTCCCGCAGGTAATGGCCGATGCCGCAGGCGAATTCGAAGACGCAGCGCGGCTCGTTCCAATGGGCCTCGAGCAGCGTCAGGCCGGCCAGGAAGGTCGGGTCGGTCCAGCGGTGCAGGAAGTAGTCGCCGACCCGGCCCCAGCCGAGCCAGTCGACCGCCTCCCGGAGGGTCGCGTCGCGCCGGCCCTTGATCAGCCGGATGATCCCGGCCGGGTCGGCGGGAGGGCCGTTCCACCACGCGTCCTGATCGACCAGCAGGGCGGCCAGGGCCTCGTCGGGCTCGCCCGCATCGAGGTGGGCCAGGACACGTTCGACCAGCGCCTCGCGGCCGACCCGCAGGTACGGGATGCCGTCGATGACGGGCCAGCGCGCGCCGGTGCCGGCGTCGCGCAGGGCGTGCGGCGCATCGGGCTTCAGGGGGTTGCCGGTCTGCGGCGATTGGAGTTCGAACGGGATCATGGGCTCTCAAGACCGCCCCGTCAGATGGGCGACCGGGTCTGACGGACAACGCGGGTTCGGTCCTAAGGGATGCGCATGTCGCGCAGGACACGGTCGTGGAACCCCTTCACCGGCCCGGCATGGACCAGCTCCCACTCGTCGAGCACCGCCGTCATCGTGGTCGAGGCACCCCGCAGATGCTGGGCGATCTGCAGGACCCGATCGACGCAGTCGGCCGCGTGGAAGGCACGGCCCTCCGCGGTGGCGTCGTCCGGCAGCACCGCGCGCGCCCGCTCGACGTGCCCGCGCAGGGGCCCGTCGAGCTCGGACATCGCCCAGCCGGTGGTCACGGCCATGATCGGGTCGAGATGGTCACCGAGCAGCATCTCGCCGGTGAAGCCGGCATCCGGCATCGCGGCGTTGTGGAAGTGATGGGCCATCGCGGCCAGGAACACGGTGCCGGGATCGGCCCGGTAGAACGGGCTGAGGCATACGCCGTAGACGGCCACGATCAGGCAATGCTCGGCGTGGTTCTCCGGCGGTTCCAGCAGGATCCGGGCGCGGCCGGGGCAGGTCACGCCCGCCCGCGGCTGCTGGGCCAGGGCCGCCACGAAGGATGGCAAAGGTCCGGGCCGGCCCGGCGGGCGCGGCGCGAGTCGGCCGCGCAGGCGATCCCGCAGGTCTGGATCGAGGTCGCCGGCCACGGCATCGAAGCCCGCGACCAGGACCGCGGAGGCCGCCGCATCGGAGAGCCCCGCCGCCGACAGGAAGGCGGCGTCGAGGTCGCAGAGCCGCGTCGCGGCGAGCGTCGTCGCGGTGATGTCGAGGGCGACATCGTCGGGCGAGGCCCCACCCGTGAATAGGCCCCACCCCTGCGCGAACAGCCGCTCGGCGATCGACCCCTCGCGGCCCGCGGAGCGGACGCGCTTGAGGTCGTTCATCTCCACGAAGAGTTCACGCAGCGCGGCCGGCGCCGCGGCACCCGACATCAGTGGACGCCGAGCCAGTCGAGAAGCATCGCTTCCTGCTTGCCGAAGGCGTGCTCCGGCCCGCGGCCGTTCTTCACCATCGGGGCCTTGAAGAAGGTCGAGAGCTGCTCCTGCACGCCGCCGTCGCCGCGCTTCTTCGCCAGATCGAGCACACGGGCGATCTCGATGACGAGCGGCGCCGCCAGGATCGAGTCCTTGCAGAGGAAGTTGACCTTGATCTGCATCCGCTGGCCCATGAAGCCAGTGACGTCGATGTTGTCCCAGGCTTCCTTGTCGTCGCCGCGGGGGCGGTAATAGTGGATGTGCACGAGGTGGTCCTCGACCGGGTAGCCGAGGATCGAGTCGAGCACCGTGCCCTTGGTGTTGAGCTTCGACTGCAGCGAGTTCGGGTCGTTCAGGGCGAGGCCGTCGCGGTTGCCCAGGATGTTGGTCGAGAACCAGCCGTCGACATGGAGGGCGCGGGCCTTGAAGGCGGGAGCCAGCACCGTCTTCATCATGGTCTGGCCGGTCTTGCCGTCCTTGCCGGCCACCGGGACGTTCATCTCCGTGGCCAATCCGAGCAGGGCCGGCACGTCGGCCGCGATGCTCGGGGTGAAGTTGGCGTACGGGATCCCGCTCTTGATCGCCGCGTAGGCGTAGAGCATCGCCGGCGAGATCGCCTCGTCGCTCGAATCTAGGCCCTTCTCGAAGGCGGCGGTGGAGTTCAGGGTCGGGTCGTTGAGGTCCGGCCAGCGCTCCGTGGAGGCGAGGTTCACGACGACCACCTCGTCGAGGTTGCTCTCCTTCTGGAAGCGGCGCAGGTCGTTGGCGATCACCGAGACCGCCTCACGGTGGTCCTTGGCGACGATGCGGTTCTGCCCGTCGATGTTCTTGCAGAACTTCGCGCTGCCCACCGCCGGCCAGGGCGTGATGCCCTTCAGGACCTGGGCGCCGTTCTCGATGTCGTCCCTCGACAGCACGCCGTGACCGGTCGCGGCCGAGGCGAGGTCGTCGCCGTT
Organism: Methylobacterium sp. WL18; assembly: GCF_008040015.1. Lineage (NCBI taxonomy): Bacteria > Pseudomonadati > Pseudomonadota > Alphaproteobacteria > Hyphomicrobiales > Methylobacteriaceae > Methylobacterium > Methylobacterium sp. WL18. Next base: position 3,250 of record NZ_VRVD01000425.1, read on the forward strand.
CAGGTCCCAGCCGGCGAACACGAGGTCCTTGTAGTCCACCATGCCCGCGACGGAGAGGCCGGCGAGCGGCAGCCCGTCAAGCCGGTTCGATCCGGATTTGATCATTTCGATGCCGGCGATGGCGGTGGTGGCAACGGCGCCACCCATGCCAACGAACGCGACGCCGACGCGGCGACCGGTCTGCATGCTCATCGGAAAATAGTGTCCTTGTGGGGACGCGCGTCGCGTCTGGGGAATGAGTAGTCGAGCCCCCCGGGGCGATATTTAACTGGCTCGACCGTGGCCCGTTCCAAGTCGAATGCGACAACTTTGCGCTTCGAGACCGGCAAGCACGGCCGGATCACGGCGTTAAGGCGGCCTGAAAAAGCAGGGTTAACCCTTCGTTGACCGTGCCACGCTTGAATCACGGAGCCGTCCCATTCTGGTCACGGCCGGCGCCGATAGGGCCGCCGCTTCAAAGAGCCCGGCCGCCAGACGCCGGGCCGACGCAAGGGACAATCTGGAAGAGGACCAGTGATGGGGGTTTTCCCGGAGCCGGCGCGTTGCGCCGACGACGTGAGCCGACTCGTGCCGAAGACGTCCGACCGCACGAGTCGTTTTGAGGATGAGACCGTGGCCTGGCTGCCGCGGCAGCAGGATGGGACCAAGCACCGGGCACTTCGCCGCATGGGCCGCAACGGCCTCCGGCGCTTCACCGGGACCCTAGCTCTGGGCTTCGTTTCCGGGTTCGGCCTGCCGCAGGCGGCCTTCGCGCCGGCCTTCTTCGCGCCCGCCGCGCAGGCCCATGACCGGATCGATATTAGCCCGCGCACCGCCCAGGCCCTCGCCGCCGACGGCCGCACCGGCTGGTTGCGG
>NZ_VRVD01000426.1:0-4100 GCF_008040015.1 Methylobacterium sp. WL18
GGGGAGGGAGGGGCGAGACCGATACGGGCAGAGCGCGCCGTCCGGCAAGCGCCGGCCCTGCAGCCCTCCGCCACGCCCCGTGCCCCTTCACGGGTCCGCGCCCAGCACCATATGCGATCGACGCAGTTCAGGCCGTCCGCGGCGGAAGCGCCGCCGACCGTGTCCCGGGTGCCGCATGTCATCAGGGTTCCTCACCCGGATACGGCTTTGGGGCTAACTTCGTTCCGCACGGCGACGTCGGAACCGCTGCAGCAGGGAGTACGGGATGCCGAACTACCGCGTCGAGTTCGCCCGGGAGATCCTCGGGGTGCCCTTCACCATCGGGTCCGTCGAGATCACGCGGGCCCGCGATCCGGAGCGCGCGCTCCGGGCGGCCGAACTCCGCTTCGCTCGCCAGCACGGCCTCGGCGACTGGCGGGAGCGGGCCGACCTCGCCACCCTGGCCGAGCGCCTCTGAAGGGCCGCGTCGCATCCTCCCCGAACGCCGTCGTTCGGGACGGTGCATGGTGAACCCCTGGTTCCGCCCGTCACACGGTGTTCGTCTTCGAGTTGCAGGATGGGTGTCCCGTCGTTTCGTGCGACCGCTCAAGCTCTGGTCGTGACGGCTGCGCCACCATAGAATGGCGGACGGAACCGGAAGCCGCCGCGTCCCCCTGCGTGACGGGGCGGCGGCGCCCCGCTCCGCAGACCGGCGGACGGGGCCGGAGAGACGTCAGGTCCGACAGGGGTCAGTGCGAGGGTCATGGCGGCGATCTCCTTCTTCGGCGACCTGCTCCAGACCATCAGCGAGCGCGGCCGCGACCTGATCGGCATCGGACGCGGCGAGATCGGCGGCCGCGCCAGCGCCGGCGAGCTGGTCAAGCTGTGCGAGGACCTGATCTCCCGGCGCGGCGAGGCCTCCGGGGTGGCGCTGGCCCGGCTGATCCTCGACCGCTACGCCAGCTTCGGCCAGCCGGAGCGCCACGCCTTCCTGCGGGCGATCGCGCTGGATTTCGACGCGGACCACGCCGCCGTCGACGAGGCGATCGCCGCCTACCGGGCCGATCCGACCCGCGCCCGCCTCGGCACCCTGCACGAGGCTGCCGAGCCGCGCAGCCAGGAGCTGATCCGCCGCCTCAACCTCGCCCGCGGCGGCACGCTGAGCCTGGTGCGGATGCGCGAGGATCTGTTCGACCTGCGCAAGGCGCTGCGGACCGGGACCGAGGCGGACCCGGCGGTGCTCGATGCGGTCGATAGCCTGGATTCCGATTTCGAGCACCTGTTCGCGTCCTGGTTCAACCGGGGCTTCCTGGTGCTGCGGCACATCGACTGGACCACGCCGGCGCATATTCTGGAGAAGATCATCCGGTACGAGGCGGTGCACGCGATCTCCGGGTGGGACGACCTGCGCGCCCGGATCGAGCCGCCGGACCGGCGCTGCTTCGCGTTCTTCCACCCGGCCCTGGCCGACGAGCCGCTGATCTTCGTCGAGGTCGCGCTCACCGAGCAGGTCGCCCCGGCGATCGCCCCGATCCTGTCGCGGGAGCGCAAGCCGCTGCAGCCGCGGGCGGCCACCACGGCGATCTTCTACTCGATCTCCAACTGCCAGAAGGGGTTGGCCGGCGTCACCTTCGGCAATTTTCTGATCAAGCAGGTGGTGGAGGATCTGACCCGCGAGGTGCCCTCGCTCAAGACCTTCGTCACGCTCTCGCCGGTGCCGGGCTTCGCGGCCTGGCTCGCCCGGGAGCGCCGGGCCGACAGTCCGCAGGGGCTGCTGCCAGAGGACGTGGAGATCCTGCGGGCCCTGGACGATCCGGACTGGCACGCCGACAAGGCCCGGGCCGAGGCGGTGCGCAAGGCGCTGATCCCGGCCGCGGCCGCCTATTTCCTGCGCGCCAAGAACGAGCGCGGGCGCCCGCTGGACCCGGTGGCCCGGTTCCACCTCGGCAACGGCGCCCGGCTGGACCGCATCAACTTCCTCGGCGACACCGCGAAGAAGGGGCTGGCCCAGTCGCACGGCCTGATGGTGAACTACCTCTACGACCTCGCGGCGATCGAGAAGAACCACGAGACCTACGCCAATCTCGGCACCGTGGCGGCTTCGCCGGCCGTGACCCGGGAGTTGCGGACCAAGCTGCCGCCGCCGCGGGCCGTGGTGCTCGCCGAGGCGTGAGCCGGGGGCTTCCTGCACCCTGGAGGGGATATCGGTTCGAGCATCGACGGCCAGTGAACGTCATGGCGGAGAGCCGGCCCCGATTGCGGGGCGGTTGCCAACGGTTCTATGGCTGCCTGAACCCGATGGCCCGTGATAGCTCCAGCCTCACGATGACGAACCACCTCTTCTCCCTGGTCCGGGACGGCGTTCCGGATCCCGCCAAGATCGCGATCGAGACCCCGGAGGGGCGTCGCTACAGGTACGCGGACCTGATCGCTCGCTCCGGCGCCTACGCGGCGGCCCTGCGGGCGGCGGGCGTGCGGCCCGGCGACCGGGTGGCGGTCCAGGTCGAGAAGAGCCCAGAGGTGATCTTCCTCTATCTCGGCGTCGTGCGGGCCGGCGCCGTGTTCCTGCCGCTCAACACGGCCTACACCCCGGCGGAGATCGAATATTTCCTAGGCGATGCCGAGCCGACGATCTTCGTCTGCGATCCGGGCCGGCGCGACGCCCTCGCCGGAGCCGCCTCCGGCATCCGCGAGACCTGGACGCTGGATGCCGCGGGGACCGGCAGCGCCGCCGAGGCCGCGGACCGGCAGGCCACCGATTTCACGGACGTGCCCCGCGGCCCGGAGGATCTCGCCGCGATCCTGTACACCTCGGGTACGACCGGGCGCTCCAAGGGCGCCATGCTGACCCACGACAACCTCGCCTCGAACGCCCGCACGCTGGTCGAGATCTGGCGCTTCACCGCCGACGACGTGCTGATCCACGCCCTGCCGGTGTTCCACACCCACGGGCTGTTCGTGGCGACCAACACGGTGCTGGCGAGCGGCGGCACGATGCTGTTCCTGCCGCGCCTCGACCCGAAGCTGATCCTGAGCCTGATGGGCCGGGCGACCGCCCTGATGGGCGTGCCGACCTTCTACACGCGCCTCCTGAAGGAGCCCGGCCTCACCCCGGAGGCCGCGAAAGGCATGCGGCTGTTCGTGTCGGGCTCGGCGCCGCTGCTCGCCGAGACGCACCGGGACTGGCAGGCCCGCACCGGCCACGCCATCCTCGAGCGCTACGGCATGACCGAGACCAACATGAGCACCTCGAACCCTTACACGGGGGACCGGGTCGCCGGCACGGTGGGATTCCCGCTGCCGGGCGTATCCCTGCGGGTGGTCGATCCCGAAACCGGCGCGGCGCTGGGTCCGGATGCGGTCGGGATGATCGAGGTCAAGGGCTCGAACGTGTTCAAGGGCTACTGGCGGATGCCGGAGAAGACCGAAGCCGAGTTCCGGCCGGACGGCTTCTTCATCTCCGGGGACCTCGGCAAGGTCGACGCCCGGGGCTACGTCCACATCGTCGGGCGCGGCAAGGACCTGATCATCTCAGGGGGCTTCAACGTCTACCCCAAGGAGGTCGAGACCGAGATCGACGCCCTGCAGGGCGTGGTCGAATCCGCGGTGATCGGCCTGGCGCACCCGGATTTCGGTGAGGCCGTCACAGCCGTGGTGGTCGGCGGCGCGAACGCACCGGACGAGGCCGGCGTGCTGGCGGCTCTGGAGGACCGTCTCGCCCGGTTCAAATGCCCCAAGCGCGTGCTGTTCGTGGACGAGTTGCCCCGCAACACCATGGGCAAGGTCCAGAAAAACCTGCTCCGTGAGGCGCATGCGGGACTGTATCGAGCATAAAAGAAACCGCCCGCTGGCCACGGGGCCAGCGGGCGGTTTCTTCGTCGTCATCAGAGGTTATGCGCGGTCCGCTCGTTCTCCGGTGGCGTGTGGCCGTCGGAATCCGTGGCCTTGCGGACCGCGGCGTTGAGGTTGTCCGGGTCGAGGGCGGTCTGAACGAACTCGCGTCCCATGCTGGTCACCTCGCGAGCGTAGCGCAGACCCTGGTCGCGGACCTCGTCGGCCCACGGACCGATGTTGCGGTCCTCCTGGCGGGTGCGCGGCAGCAGCGCGCCGAGCAGCAGGCC
>NZ_VRVD01000427.1:0-4094 GCF_008040015.1 Methylobacterium sp. WL18
TTCGCGGCCTCGGCGGCCTCCGACGCCGCCACGGCCTCGACCTCGCGCACCGACAGGCCCTCGGCCACGACCCGGCGGGCCAGCCCCTCGGGATCGCGCACAGCCAGGAGCGCCCGGGCATGGCCGGCGGTGAGTTCCCCGGCGGTGACCCGGTCCTGCACGGAAGGCGGCAGGTTGAGCAGCCGCAGGGTGTTGGCGAGGTGGCTGCGGCTCTTGCCGAGGATCTCGGCCAACTCCTTCTGGGTATAGGCGAAATCCTGCATCAGGCGCTCGTAGCCCGAGGCCTCCTCGATCGGGTTGAGGTCGGCCCGCTGGACGTTCTCCAGGATGGCGAATTCCAGCGAGGCGCGGTCGTCGATCTCGACGATCACCACCGGCACCTCGTCGAGGCCGCCCTTCTGGGCCGCGCGCCAGCGCCGCTCGCCGGCCACGATCTCGAACGCCCCCGGCACGTCGCCGAGCGGCCGGACCACGATCGGCTGGATGATGCCGCGCTGGCTGATCGAGGTCGCGAGTTCGGCGAGCTCCGCCTCGCCGAAGCTGCGGCGGGGGTTGCGCGGGTTCGGGCGCAGGAATTCCACCGGAACCTTGCGCTGCGGCTCGATCTTTCCGTCGAGCTTGGCCGTCTGTCCGGCGTCGCCGAAATCGCCGATCAGCGCCGCGAGCCCGCGCCCGAGACGGGGTCGTGCCCCCTCCTCCGCCATCCTTGTCACCCGTGTCACGCTCCGCACTCGACCCCCGGCTTCTGGGGATCACACAATCAGGCCGCCGCCGGCACCCGGCCTTCACGCTGGATCACCTCGGAGGCGAGGCGCAGATACGCTTGGCTGCCGGCACATTTCAAATCGTAGAGCAAAGCCGGCTTGCCGTGGGACGGCGCCTCGGAGATGCGGACGTTCCGGGGGATCACGGTCTCGTAGACCTTGTCGCCCATGAAGCCGCGCACATCCGCCACCACCTGGGCGGAGAGGTTGTTGCGCGGGTCGAACATCGTCAGCACGATGCCCTGGATGGTCAGCTTCGGGTTCAGGGCGCCCCGGACCTGCTCGACCGTGCGCAGCAGCTGGCTCAGGCCCTCCAGGGCGAAGAACTCGCATTGCAGCGGCACCAGCACCGCGTCGGCGGCAGCCAGCGCGTTGATGGTCAGCAGGTTGAGCGAGGGCGGGCAATCGATCAGCACGTAGCTGATCCGCTCCAGACCCTTGGCGTGGGCGATGTCCTTGAGCACGCCGCGCAGCCGGTGCGCCCGGTCGGGCAGGGTCGCCAGCTCCATCTCCAGGCCGAGCAGATCCATGGTGGAGGGCGCGATCGACAGCCGCGGCACCGCCGTGGGGATCACCGCCTCGGCCAGCGTCGCCTCGCCGATCATGACGTCATAGGTCGAGACGTGACGGCGCGCCCGGTCGATGCCCAGCCCCGTGGAGGCGTTGCCCTGCGGATCGAGGTCGAGCACCAGCACGTCCTCGCCGATCGCCGCCAGGGCCGTGCCGAGGTTGATCGCCGTCGTGGTCTTGCCGACGCCGCCCTTCTGGTTGGCCAGCGCCAGGATCCGCAGGGGATGTCTCACGGACGGTCTTTCGGCAGGGGTCAAGACGGGATCGCGGGAAGGATCCATGGACCGGTCGGCGGAGTCGCCGAGGATCGCTTCGGTCATCGATGGCTCGGGGCGGCGAGGGCAGTGACGCGCACGATCCGGGCTTCGGAATCAGTCCGGCTCGGCACGAGGTCGTTAACGACTCTCCACTGCGCGGCGGCCTGGGTCAATTCAGCTTGCACGTCGCGCCCTTTCGGAAACAGGCCGGTGGTGCCCGTTTTCAACAGCGGCTCGGTCCAGGCGAGGAGCTGCGTCATCGGTGCGAGCGCGCGGGCGCAGACGATGTCGACGCCCTGGTAGTCGCCGATCACCGCCTCGATCCGGGCGTTGCGGACTCGGGCCGGCGCCCCGGTGAGGCGGGCGGTCTCGGTGAGGAAGGCGCATTTGCGCGCGTTGCTCTCGACCAGATCGACCTGGATGCCGCGCTCGCGGCCGGCGATGGCGAGGATCAGGCCCGGGATGCCGGCGCCGGAACCGAGATCGAGCCAGGTCCGGGCCTCGGGGGCGAGGTCGAGGAGTTGCAGCGCGTCGTCGATATGGCGGCTCCAGACCTCCGCCAGGGTGGCCGGGCCGACGAGGTTCTTGATCGGCTGCCAGCGCCGGAGCTGGGTGACGTAAAGGTCCAGCAGCGCGGCTGTTTCACGTGAAACACCGGAGGCCGCCAGGATTCGGGCACGGTCCGGATCGCTCATGACGCGCGCCGGCCAGCATCCGGGGCGGCCCGCCTGGCATGGGCCGCCAGGAGGGTGAGGGCGGCCGGCGTCACGCCCTCGATCCGCGCCGCCTGGCCGAGGGTGCCCGGCCGGACGGTTTCGAGCTTGACCCGCATCTCGTTCGAGAGGCCGCTGATCCCGGCATAGTCGAGGGAGGCCGGCAGACGCACGGCCTCGTCGCGCCGGAAGGCTGCGATGTCGGCGTTCTGCCGGTCGAGATAGACCGCGTAGGTGGCGTCGGTCTTGAGCCGGTCGGCCACCCGCGGGGACGTCTCGGCCAGTTCCGGCCAGATCGCGGCAACCTGCCCCCAGGCGATCTCGGGATAAGCCAACAGCTGGAATGCGCTCCGGCGGATGCCGTCGCGGTTCAGCACGATCCCGTGGGTCGCCGCCTGGCTTGGGGTGAGGCTGACGGCATCGAGCCGGCCGCGCGCCTCTTGAAGCTCTGTCCGAGAAGCCGAGAAATGATCGGCCCGGTGCCGGCCGACGCAGCCCAGCGCGAGGCCGCGCGGCGTCAGGCGCTCGTCGGCATTGTCGACCCGCAGGGAGAGCCGGTATTCCGAGCGCGAGGTGAACATTCGGTACGGCTCGCTGACCCCATGGGTGACGAGGTCGTCGATCATCACCCCGAGATAGGATTCGGCCCGGTCGAAGGTCGCGGGGTCGAGGCCGCCGGCGAACCGGGCGGCGTTGAGCCCGGCGACCAGCCCCTGGCCGGCCGCCTCCTCGTAACCGGTGGTGCCGTTGATCTGGCCGGCCAGGAACAGGCCGGGCAGGCGCTTGACCTGCAACCCGGCGTCGAGCTCGCGCGGATCGACGTAATCGTACTCGATGGCGTAGCCCGGCCGCAGGATCGTGGCGCGCTCCAGCCCCGGGATCAGCCGGATGAGGTCATGCTGCACCGCCTCGGGCAGGGCCGTGGAGATGCCGTTGGGATAAATGGTCGGGTCGTCCAGCCCCTCAGGCTCCAGAAAAATCTGGTGCCCCTCCCGGTCGCCGAAGCGCACGACCTTGTCCTCGATCGACGGGCAGTAGCGCGGGCCGCGGCTGGCGATGCCGCCGGAATACATCGGCGAGCGGTGCAGGTTGGCCCGGATCAGGTCGTGGACTGCCTGGGTGGTCCGGGTGATGCCGCAGCGGATCTGCGGCGTGGTGATCTTTTCCGTGAGCGTCGAGAACGGCACCGGGTCGGCATCCGCGTCCTGCATCTCCAGACCGGACCAGTCGATGGTGCGTCCGTCGAGGCGGGGCGGGGTGCCGGTCTTGAGCCGCCCGAGACGCAGGCCGAGCCGGTCGAGGGTCTGGGCCAGCCCGATCGCCGGCGCCTCGCCGGCCCGGCCGGCCGGGATCTGGCGCTCGCCGATATGGATCAACCCGCGCAGGAACGTGCCGGTGGTGAGCACCACGGCGGCGCAGGCGATCGTCCGGCCGTCGGCCAGCACGAGGCCGGAGAGCCGGCCCTCCGGATCGAGGACGAGATCCTCGCAGGCGCCCGCCACCACGGTGAGGCCGTCGGTTTCGGCGACGGCCGCCTGCATGGCGGCGGCGTAGAGCTTGCGGTCGGCCTGGGTGCGGGGCCCGCGCACGGCCGGGCCCTTGCGGCGGTTGAGCAGGCGGAACTGGATGCCGGCCGCATCCGCGACCCGGCCCATCAGGCCGTCGAGGGCATCGACCTCGCGGACGAGATGACCCTTGCCGAGCCCTCCGATGGCGGGATTGCACGACATGGCCCCGATCGTGGCGGGGTCGTGGGTGACCAGGGCGGTGCGGGCGCCGCAGCGCGCGGA
>NZ_VRVD01000428.1:0-4088 GCF_008040015.1 Methylobacterium sp. WL18
ACGCCGTCCTGCGCGGCGCGACCCCGCAGGACGCGCCGGTGAAGATCGACGCGATCGACGCGCAGCTCACCGGCCGGGACGGCGGCATCGCCATCGACGCGCTCAACGTGGCGGCCCCGGGCGTCCAGGGGGTGATCTCCGGCACGATCGGCACCGCCGCCGACGAGGGCGGCCTGACCCTGCGCATCCTCGGCCATGACGGCGAGGTCCGGACCGGGCTGCGGTTGTGGCCGGAGCATATCGCCCCGCCGGCCCGCACCTACCTGGTGGACCAGCTGCGGCGCGGCCGGATCGACGCCGTGGACATCCGCGTGAAGATGTCCGGCACCGTGCTGGCCGCCGCGACCAAGGGCGAGCCCGCCCCCGACGACGCGGTGCATATCGACTTCCGCGTCTCCGACGCGGCGCTGGACGTCACCGCCGACGCGCCGCCGGTGGTGAAGGGCAACGTCTCCGGGACCATCACCGGCCGTTCGACCACCGTGCGCAACGTGACCGCGGAGATCCACGGCCCGGACGGCCGCGGGCTCACGGTCACCGACGGCAGCTTCGTGATCCCGCAGATCACGCCGGACAAGGTCGTGGCGCAGATCGGCATGCGGCTCACCGGGGGGGCCGACGGCATGGCCTCGGTGCTCCAGGCGAAGCTGTTCAAGAGCCTGATGAGCGTCGATCTCGACCCGGCCACGATCAAGGGCAATGCCGACCTGCGCGTCGACTTCCCCCTCGACCTCAAGCACGTGCCCGACCTGCCGAGCCTGCCCGTGACCCTGTCCGGGACGCTCTCCGACCTCTCGGTCGACAAGGTGATGGGCAAGGACCGGCTGGATTCGGGCCGGTTCTCCCTGCTGTACGACCGCGGCGCCTTCACCCTGAAGGGCGACGGCCGGGTCGCGGGCGCCCCCATCGCGGTGGACATGCGCCAGCCCAAGGTCGGCCAGCCCGGCGAGGCGGTGGTCACCGTGGCCCTCGACGAGGCCTTGCGCGGCAAGAAGGGCCTGCCGACCGCGCCGCAGCTGTCCGGCACCATCCCGGTCCGCGCCGTGGTGCCGATCGGGCGCCCGGGAACGGCCAAGCCGCCGATCCGGGTCGAGGCGGATCTCGCCAGGGCCGGCATCGACGGGCTGGTGCCCGGGCTGACCAAGCTGGCGGGCAAGCCGGGCCGCCTCAGCTTCACGCTGGTGGATGCCGGCCAGACCTACGAGCTGCGCGACTTCGCCCTCGACGCCGCCCCGGCCTCCGCGCGCGGCAGCCTCACGATCAGCCCGGAGGGCGGCCTGGAGCGCGCCGACCTGACGAACGTCAAGCTGTCGCCGGGCGACGACCTGCGGGTGAGCCTCGACCGCACCGGCAACGGCTACAAGGTCGTGGTCCGCGGCGCGGTGGTCGATGCGCGCCCGTTCCTCAAATCCCTGGGCGGCCCGGACGCCAAGGGCGGCAAGGAGGCGAAGGAGTCCAACCCGAAGGATGTCGACGCCGACATCCAGGTGCCGATCGTGGCGGGCTTCAACGACGAGGCGCTGACCAACGCCAACCTGCGGCTGTCGCTGCACGGCCGGACCCTGCGGGCGGCCAACATCACCGGGCGCTTCCGCGCGGCGGCGTTCGCCGCCAGCGTCACAAGGGGCGAGCGCGGCGTGCCGACGCTGGCCGTCGAGTCGGCCGATGCCGGCGCGACGCTGCGCTTCGTCGACGTCTACCGGCGGATGTATGGCGGGCGCCTCACCGCCGGGATCGGCCTCAACGACGGCCCGCAGGCCGGCGTGGTTCAGATCCGGGACTTCTCGCTCCGCAACGAGCCGGCCCTGTCGAGCATCATGGCGCAGGGGCCGGAGCCCTCCGAGGCGGAGACGGTCCGCGGCCGCCGGATCGCCCCGGGCCGGGCGGCCGGCGACGTCACCTTCGACCGGATGCGGGCCAACTTCGTGCGCAGCGGCAGCCGGGTCGACTTCAGCGACGCGGCGATCTCGAACGCCGCGATGGGCTTCACCCTGTCCGGCTGGCTCGATACCGGCCGGGAGCGCACCGACATGACCGGCACCTTCGTGCCGCTCTACGGTCTCAACAACGTCGCCTCGCAGTTGCCGCTGCTCGGGCCGCTGCTCGGGGGCGGGCACAACGAGGGCCTGTTCGCGGTGAACTTCCGCGTCTCCGGCAAGCTCGCCTCGCCGGACGTGAGCGTGAACCCGCTCTCGGCGATCGCCCCGGGCTTCCTGCGCAAGCTGTTCAGCGCCGGCGGTGGCCCCTTCGCGGACGGCGTGCCGCCGGTGCCGCAGGGGGAGCGGTAGCGGGATCCCGGCCGGCAGCGCGTTCGCGAGCCGCGCCGTCATCGCGAGCGGGCAACGATGAACGCTGTCGCAGACGCACAAAAAAGCCCGGCGCGGCGGACCGCACCGGGCTGAACCCAATGTCCAAAAAAAACTACTTCTCGACGAAGGCCTTCTCGATCACGTAGTGGCCGCCCTCGCCGTGGTTGCCTTCCTCATAACCGCCGGTGCTGAGCAGCTCGCGAGTGTCGCGGATCATGTCGGGGCTGCCGCAGAGCATGAAGCGGTCGTTCTCCACCGACATCGCCGGCAGGCCGATATCCGCGAACAGCTTGCCCGAGACCATCAGGTCGGTGATCCGGCCGCGGTTGCGGAACGGCTCGCGGGTCACGGTGGGGTAGTAGATCAGCTGGTTCGAGATCATCTCGCCCAGGAACTCGTGCTTGGGCAGGGACTCGTTGATGGTCTCGCCGTAGGCCAGCTCCTGAACCTGGCGGCAGCCATGGACCAGCACGACCTTCTCGAACCGGTCGTAGGTCTCCGGATCCTTGATGATCGACAGGAACGGCGCGAGCCCCGTGCCGGTGCCGAGCAGGTAGAGGTTGCGGCCCGGCAGCAGGTTGTCGAGCACCAGGGTGCCGGTGGGCTTCTTGCCGACGATGATCGGGTCGCCGACCTTGAGGTGCTGGAGCTTGGAGGTCAGCGGACCGTCCTGCACCTTGATCGAGAAGAACTCGAGCTCCTCCTCGTAGTTGGCCGAGACCACCGAGTAGGCGCGCAGCAGCGGCCGACCCTCGACCTCGAGGCCGATCATGGTGAACTCGCCGTTGCGGAACCGGAACGCCGGATCCCGCGTGGTGCGGAACGAGAACAGGTTGTCGGTCCAGTGATGCACCGACAGAACGCGCTCCTCGTAGAACTTGCTCATCGACGGATCAGTCCTCGAATCCTCTGATGCTCGGCCCACGCCCCCGATGGATCGGGGCGCATGGGGTTCGGCGGGCGGCCGCCGCCCCGCGGCTACGGGGGCGGACCCCGGGAGCGGTCTCGCCGGGATCCGGACGTCGAACCCCTGATCGGATGCTTCTTTCGCAGTTGCAGCACGCTCGTCAAGGCGCGCCAGGATCACACCTGCCGAAGAAGTGAATCGCCTGGAATCGTTCGAATATTTTAACCGGCGGTGACCGGCCGGAGCGGGTTCAGCCCCGCCTCGATCTCCGCGCGGCGCGGCTCCAGGAACGGCGGCAGGGCGAGGCGCGCGCCGAGGCTCTCCAACGGCTCGTCGGCGGTGAAGCCCGGCCCGTCGGTGGCGATCTCGAACAGGATGCCGTTGGGCTCGCGGAAATACAGGCTGCGGAAGTAGTAGCGGTCCACCGGCCCGCTGCTCGGGACCCGGGCGGCCTTCAGCCGGTCGGCCCAGGCGTCGTAATCCGCATCGGGAATGCGGAAGGCGACGTGGTGGACCGCGCCCGCGCCCTGCTGCGCCGCCGGGGCGGCGTCGGCCAGGAGCTGGACCTCGGCAGCCGGGCCTCCGGGGCCCATGGCGTAGACCTCGACCGGGCCGTCGCCGGTCTCGAAGCGCCGCGACAGGCGCATGCCGAGCAGATCGGTCAACACGGCAGCGGTGCGGGAAGGGGCCGGCACGGACAGCCGGATCGGGCCCAGCCCGCGGATCTGGTAGGCCGCCGGCACCGGGGAGGCGTCCCACGGGTGCTCCGGGCCGGTGCCGCCGTCATCGACCAGGGCGAGGCGCTGGCCCTCGGGATCCTCGAAGTCCACGGTGAGGCGCCCATCGCGCAGGGCGGGCTCGGCCACCACGGC
>NZ_VRVD01000429.1:0-4059 GCF_008040015.1 Methylobacterium sp. WL18
CCACCAGGCCCCGCCCAGCACCAGGGCGGCGAGGTAGATCTGGCGCAGGGCATCGACCGCGAAGGCGCGGTGCGCGAGGTCCACGGCGCCGAGGAACGGGCGGCGCTCGGTCGGCAGGAACGGATCGATCCCCGCCCACAGGTCGAACCCGACCCGGACGGTCACCAGGGAGAGCAGGCTCGCGGCGCCGAGATAGACGATCACGAGGCCGACCAGCAGTGCGAGCCGCCAGATCACCCCCCAGATCCGGTCGAGCACGGGCGCGGGGACGCTCGACTGCGCACTTCCGGCAACAGCCTGGTCAAGAGGTTCGCCCTGAGACAGTGGCGCGACACGATCGGGCTTCAAAACCGGACCGATCCCCTCTATATCTTGGGAGCCGGTCGCGAGGCCGGCTATGGCGATAAACGATCTTCGCAATAAACCGATCGGACCCGGGGGCGGTACCCGGCGCCTCCACCTGAGCCCAGGACCGATGGCCGCAAGGCCAACGGAGTTCGACTGGTCTCAGGCGGGGGCGAAGCAGGTTCGACGACGGCGTAAGGGTTGATCTTTCGTTCGGCATGGTTCCGCCGTTATCGGGCCTTTGCAAGAGTTGCCAACGACACTTTTGCTTCGGTGGCGGGGGCCGCGTAAGCGGTCTCCAAGATCGGTCTCAAGTCCTCGCGGTTCTCGCCGCAGAGGCGGGGCATGAAGGCGCCCGGCACCAGAAGCCGTCACTCATTTCCTCGGTCCGGCCATCCGCGGCGGGGCGCCGGGCGCAGACCGGGCTAGAGCGCGACCGCAGATGGCAGACGACCTGATTCGCTACGATCTCCTGGTGCAGGACGCCCTCCGCGGCGTCGTCCGCAAGGTGCTGACCGATGCCGCCCGGGACGGGCTGATGGGAGACCATCACTTCTACGTCTCGTTCCGGACTGAGGCGCCCGGCGTGCGGATGTCGCAGGCCCTGCGCGAGAAATACCCGCAGGACATGACCATCGTCCTGCAGCACCAGTTCTGGGACCTCAGCGTCCACGAGCACACGTTCGAGGTCGGCCTGTCCTTCTCGGGCGTGCCGGAGCGGCTGCTGGTGCCGTTCGACGCCCTGTCGGGCTTCTTCGACCCGTCCGTGCAGTTCGGCCTGAAGTTCGACCTCACCGAGGCCGGCGAAGTGCCCGAGGAGGCCAACGCCGCCCCGGCTAAGGCCGGCCCGCGCGGGGCGGGCTCCGAGCCCAGTGAGGTCCGGCCCAAGGGGTCCGGGCTCGCGACGATCGGCTCGGCCGCCCCGAAGGGCCTGCCGGCCCCCGCCGCGCAAGGCGACAAGCCCGACGAGAAGGCTCCCCGCCCCGCCGCCAAGAAGGACGGCGAGGAGGGCAGCGCCGAGGTGGTGAGCCTAGACGCGTTCCGGAAGAAGAACTGAACTCTCCGGGCCGAATCAACGGCCCAGGGCTTCATCGGTGGACGAGACTGTCGTGCAGCCGATCCTGTCGGCGGCGGAGCGCAAGCATCGCGCGAAACGCTTCGACGAAGGCGTGAAGCTTATCGCGACCTTCTTCAACGCTACGGCGATCCTCACGCTCGGAACGGCGTTCATCAGTCCGCTGGTTCAGCATCCCGCGGATGTGTTCACCAACAACGGCTGGGCTTTCCTGCTCGCGTCCGTCATCCTACATCTGATCGGACAGATCGCGCTTCGGGTGTTTCTGCGCGCCGAGGAGTAGCTGGATGCCCCAGAGCTATGCCCTTCAGATCCTGATGATCGCCGTCGCCATGTCGGTGCTCGGCCTCGGGGGCCTCTTCGTGGCCGCGCGCATCTACGATCGCAACACGCGCCGGCTCGAAGCGCGCCGAGGTGATTGAGACCGGCGCGCGCTGAGAGCTGGTGCCTGCCGCCTTTAGCCCCGCAGCTCCGCCTCCATCCGCAACCCATGCTCCGGCCGCAGCGTCACCCGGTGGAGCGGGCTGACCGGCGGGTGGTCCGCCGGAAGGTGGAAGCGCACCGCCCGGACCACATGGGCCAGCACGATCACCGCCTCCTGGATGGAAAAGCTCTGGCCGATGCAGACCCGCGGGCCGGCCCCGAAGGGCAGGTAGGCGAAGCGCGGGATCGCGTCGCGGTTCTCGGGCAGGAACCGCTCCGGCATGAAAGCCTCCGGGTCCTGCCACAAGGTCAGATGGCGGTGGAGCACCCAGGGCGCCACCATCACGAGCGAGCCGCGCGGGATCTTGATCCGGCCGAGCCGGTCGTCCCGGGTCGCCTGCCGGCTGAGGAACGGCACCGGCGGGAACAGGCGCATCGCCTCCTCGATCACCGCCCGCGTGTAGGGCAACTGCTCGACGGCGAAGTCGCCCGCGCCCGCGGCGTCGACCTCGGCCTCGACCCGCGCCTGCGCGGCCGGATCCTGCGACAGGCAGTAGAGTGCCCAAGTCAGCGAGTTGGCCGTGGTCTCGTGGCCGGCCGCGATGAAGGTGACGATGTTCGCCTTCACGGCGAGGTCTGACAGCCCGTTGCCGGTCTCGGGGTCCTGGGCGGCGAGCAGGAGGGTCAGCAGGTCGCGCGGCGCATCGCCCTGCGCCATCGCCGCCTTGCGACGGGCGATCAGTTCGTCGACCACCTCGGCGAAGAAGCGCCCGGCCGGCCGCGCCCGCAGGTGGCCGATGCGCGGCACGAAGTCGGGCACCCCGAACACGTCGAGCGGGTCGATCGGCCCCACCGCCTCGAGGAACCGCGTGATCGCGCGGCCCAGGGCGTCGGGATCGCCCGGCAGCCCTTGGGTGAAGATCGTCCGCTCCAGCACGTCGAGGGTGACGCGGGTCATCTCCAGCGCCACGTCGACCTTCTTGCCGCCCCGGCGGGCGAGGCGGCGTCCCAGCTTGGCCCCCGCCGCGTTCATCGCATCGGAGAAGCCCTGGACCGTGCGGGCGTTGAAGATGGGGGCGAGCGTCCGGCGCTGGAGCCGCCACTCGTCGCCCTCGGCGCTGAGCAGACCGTTGCCCAGGCCCGGCGCCAGCACCCGCCGCTGCAGGTCGTCCTTGCGGTAACCCTCGACGTTCTCGACCAACAGGTAGCGAATCAAAGACGGATCGCTGACCACGGTGATCCGGCCCATCGCGCCCTCGGCGGCCACGACCGGCTCCTTGAAGTGCACGTCCATCCAGGTGGTGATCGGGTTCTTGCGGGCGGCCCGGAGGAACTCGAACAGGCCCAGCGGTTCGCGCAGCGGGCGCGGCACGGGCGGGCGGAATCGCGCGGACGCGCCCTCGGCCAGATCGCGGTCGGTTCGGTCGATCGTCGCGCTCATCGGCTCCCTATCCGGCGGGAACAGAGCCCCGCGCTTGTCCGGCGCCGGGGAAAAACCGGCATCGCGATTCATCCGCGCCTCATTTAAGTAGGCACCGCACTGCACCAAACGTAGAGGCCACGATGTCGCCCACCGAGACCGGAACCGCCACCCGCACCGAGTCCGACACCTTCGGGCCGATCGAGGTCCCGGCCCACCGGTACTGGGGCGCGCAGACCCAGCGCTCGATCCAGAACTTCAAGATCGGCACCGAGCGCATGCCGGCGCCGCTGGTCCACGCCCTGGGCCTGGTGAAGCAGGCCGCCGCGCTGGTGAACAAGGATCTCGGCGCGCTGGAGCCCAAGCTCGCCGACGCCATCGCGGCGGCCGCCGCCGAGGTCGTGGCCGGCCGACACGACGACGAGTTCCCGCTCGTGGTCTGGCAGACCGGCTCGGGCACGCAGTCGAACATGAACGCCAACGAGGTCATCGCCAGCCTCGCCAACGAGGCCCTGGGGGGTAAGCGTGGCGGCAAGACGCCGATCCACCCGAACGACCACGTCAACCGCGGCCAATCCTCCAACGACACCTTCCCGACCGCCATGCACATCGCGGTCGCCCGGGAGATCAGCGGCCGGCTGATGCCGGCGCTGACCCACCTGCACACGGCGCTGGACGCCAAGGCCAAGGCGTTCGAATCGATCGTCAAGATCGGCCGGACCCACCTGCAGGACGCGACCCCGGTCTCGCTGGGCCAGGAATTCTCGGGCTACGCCGCCCAGGTGGCGCTCGGCGG